>NZ_JBIPJE010000025.1:0-110837 GCF_044005875.1 Pseudoalteromonas sp. XMcav1-K
AAAACGCTTAGAAATTGGCGGCACATCACCTGTTATACTTGCTGAAGTAGAGTTGATTACAATATCGTAGTCAATGTCAGGTTCGTGCTCGAAGCCATAGGCATCGATATCACCATATTTCGCAAATTCGTCTCTTAAGGTTTGCGCTTTCGCTTTTGTTCTATTTATTACTGTTAGCTTAGCTGGATGTTGTTGTAATAGAGGTAGCAATGCACCTCTTGCTGCACCGCCTGCACCAATTACCAATACTCGTTTTGATTGCAGCGTAAAGTTATTACTTAAAATGTCGTTTACTAAGCCAATACCGTCTGTGTTATCACCTAGTAACGAACCATCTGAGCTAACCTTTATTGTGTTAACTGCGCCCGCACATTTAGCTCGTTCCGAAAGCTCATCTACTAACGCAAATGCTTGCTCTTTGAATGGCACAGTCACATTTGCTCCTTTGCCACCACGTGCGACAAACTGCTCTACCGATTCCTTAAAGCCGTCAATCGGTGCTAAGATTGCGCTGTATTCGATTTGCTGATCTAGTTGGCTAGCAAACTCACTGTGAATTTTCGGTGATTTTGAATGCTCTATCGGGTTTCCGAATACCGCGTATTTATCCATTAGTTTTCTCGCATTGAGTTAGAGTTATGAAACAAATTTTAAGACGTATGTTTGGCACGACACAAAAACAAGATGAATCTCATCAATCTCCCTCTCCTGAAAAAACACCTTATGAGTTAATAGGACAAGAACAGGGTGCCCGCGCGCTAGCTAATCGATTTTACGACATTATGGCTGAAGAGGAATACGCAAAACCATTATATGATATGCATCCTCAACCTTTAGATAGAATTAGACAAGTATTTTTCGAGTTTTTATCAGGTTGGCTTGGTGGGCCTGATTTATTTGTAGAGAAGTACGGGCATCCTATGTTGCGAAAGCGTCATATGCCCTTCCCTATTGATCAAGACTTAAGAGATCAATGGATGTTTTGTATGAACAAAGCACTTGATATTGAAGTTGATAACCCCGTATTGCGCGAAGGGCTTAAACAATCACTAGCGCAACTTGCGACACATATGATTAATCAGGGACGTTAACACTCACCATTAGATTGCGTTAAATCAATGCAGCTTCGTTGATAATTGCGCATACTCAGTTTACTTAGTGCTTGAGAAAACTGTTATGCGTCACCACTCTATTCAACACAAAATTTTTGCATTACTTACGGTTACGGGTATTTTGGTACTTGTTGCTAGCTTGCTTACTGGGCAAAAGCAACAAAGCGAACTTGCTCATCAAACCATTGAGCAAAATATAAAAATACTTGCCGACAACTATTTTGACTCGATAAACACCATGATGCTTACTGGCACTATGGCAAACCGAGAGATTTTGCGTCAAAAAATACTCAGTGAAGAACAGATAAAAGATATTCATATCATTCGCGGAGATAAAATAAATAAATTTTTTGGCCCCGGCGAAGCAAATCAAGCACCACAAAACCAACAAGAAAACGAAGCTTTAAATGGCACCGAACAAATTCACTTTAGCAAAAGCGAAGACGGCAGTAATTTAATTACATACTTAAAACCAGTTGTTGCCAGTGAAAATTATCGCGGCACTAATTGTTTAGGTTGCCATCAAGCCACTGAAGGCGAAATACTCGGTGCGGTGAAGATCAGTTATTCACTTGATAAGGTAGATGCGGCAGTCACTCGTAATTCATGGATTAGCTTTGCCATTCTGACAACAATATTCGTTATTACCTTTGCTACACTTGGCTGGTTATTTAGAAAATTCTTAATTGAACGTCTTCGTGTAATTGGCAAATCAATGCGCTTAGCATCGCAAAATAACGATTTAACCATTCATGTGGAAGATAAAACCAATGATGAACTTGGACGTTTAGCGAATAACTTTAATCTTATGATGGCTGCGTTTAAAGGAAATATTAGTCAGTTATCAGAGTCGTCCAAGGTGCTTATTCACAGCGCCGAAAAGATTTATGCATCAGCTGAAACAACAGAGCAAGCTATTAATCAACAAAAACAAGGCACAGACTCAGTTGCCGCTGCAATTAACGAGTTAGAATCTTCGTCTTCTGAAGTACGCAATACCACACATTTTGCATCGGAGCGTTCGGATACCAGCAATCATTTAGCAGAAACTAGTTTAGAAATAGCAGAAAGTACCGAAGAGAGCATTAACGGCCTTGCGTTAGAAGTGCGTACTGCAGCAAAACAAGTCAGTGAGCTACAAAACCGGACATTAGAAGTTGGCAAAGTACTGGAAGTGATCAGTAACATTGCTGAACAAACCAACCTACTCGCGCTTAATGCAGCTATTGAAGCTGCACGGGCAGGTGAAGCTGGCAGAGGATTTGCCGTTGTTGCTGATGAAGTACGCACACTCGCAAATCGTACCCATGACTCAACCGATGAAATAAAGCGCACCATTGAGAATTTGCAGTCTGAAGCGTTGGACACTGTAAATACCATGAATCGCTCTAGTGAAGATGCGGATAAGCGTGCTGAGCAAGTAAAAAAAGTTGCGTTGGCGCTGAAAGATATTTCAGAGCATATGAAAGAAATTAACCAACTGAATACGCAAATTGCTGATGCAACAGAACAGCAGAACTTAGCAGCAGAAGAAATTAATCAGAGTGTGATTGCAATAAGTGATAACGCAGAGACCTCGCTTGTGGATGCCCATGAAAGCAAACAAGTAAGTGAAAGCTTATTATCGCTGGCAAGAGAGCTTGATCAGCAAGTACGTAAATTTAAATTATAAGCACAAAAAAAGCCGCAGAATTGCGGCTTTTTATTAACCTCTTATTTTTATGAAAAGTTATGAGGTTATTATTAAATTTGCAACCAATCCTTTGGCGACAAGTAATTCTCGTAAAGGTTTGCTTCTAAGCTATTTGGCTCAGGTTTAAAGTCATACTCCCAACGCGCAAGCGGCGGCATCGACATTAAAATAGACTCAGTACGACCGCCTGTTTGCAACCCAAATAGCGTGCCTCTATCCCATACCAAATTAAATTCCACATAACGACCACGACGATAGAGCTGGAATTCACGTTGCTGCTCGGTGTGTGGGAAGTCTTTGCGTTTTTCTACGATTGGTAAGTAAGCATCTAAGTAACCATTACCTACGGCACGCATAAAAGCAAAACAGCGGTCAAAGCCCCATTCATTTAAGTCATCAAAGAACAAACCGCCTACGCCACGGGTTTCACCGCGGTGCTTTAAGTAAAAGTATTCGTCACACCATTTTTTGTAGTCATCATATACGGTTTCACCGAATGGCAAACATAATTTACAGGCTTCTTGGTGCCAATGTTTTACGTCTTCAAGCACAGGGTAAAAAGGTGTTAAGTCAAAACCACCACCAAACCACCAAATCGGGTCTTCACCTTCTTTTTCAGCAATAAAGAAACGAACATTGGCATGTGATGTGGGTACATGAGGGTTTTTTGGGTGAATAACTAACGATACACCGCATGCATGAAAACTTCGACCAGCAAGTTCTGGGCGATGTGCAGTAGCAGAAGCTGGCATTGATTCACCATACACATGAGAGAAATTCACTCCGCCTTGCTCTATTACGGCACCATCTTTGATCACTCGTGTGCGGCCGCCACCACCTTCTTCGCGTTGCCAAGCGTCTTCGACAAATTTAGCGCTACCATCAGCTTGCTCTAAAGCATCACAAATTTTGTCTTGTAAGGCCAATAAAAACTCTTTTACTACTTCTAAGTTAACGTGCGACATAATTACTCTCTAAACAACTTACCTGTAAATGCATCTTTAATCTGGCTTGGTTTGGTGTTGCCACCAAGTGGACCTTCAACATAAGCTGATACCTTATTGCCAAATGCACTTTTTGCTTCTTCTAATGTTAAAACAGGCTCTTGTCCCGTTAGATTTGCGCTTGTTGATACTAATGGTTTACCAAACTCTTGGCATAACTGTTTTACTACTGGATGAGCTGTAACCCGAACTGCGATTGTATCAAACTGCCCCGTTAGCCATTTTGGTGTACTTTTTTTCGCTGGCATTACCCAAGTTACTGCTGCAGGCCACGACGAAAATATATCAGCGCGTTTATCCATGGGTATTTTATCATCATCGACATACTCTAACAGTTGACCATAATTATCAGCGATAAGGATTAACCCTTTTTCTACTGGGCGTTGTTTTATATCTAATAGATTCATTACCGCAGTTTCGCTGTCAGGGTCACAACCCAAACCGTAAACGGCTTCTGTAGGGTAAACAATTACACCGTCACTTTTAAGTACAGAGACAATTGGGTTTTCTAATAACTCGTTACTCACAACTCACTCCAATTCATAACGAGACTTTGTGGTTACAATGCTTTTGTGGGCACTGTAACATTAAGCCTTTTGCTGTTTTTTTCTCAACCATCACTTGCCAACCACATTCAGGGCACGATTGTGCAACTGGTTTATTATTTAAAATATATTTGCATTTGGGGTACCCCCCACAGGAGTAAAATGTTTTACCCGATTTATTGCTGCGCTCAACTAGTTCAGACTTATTACAGCTAGGACAAGTAGGTAATGACTCTTTAGATTCTTCTTGTGCGACATAATGGCACTCAGGAAAGTTAGTGCAGCCAATAAACATGCCAAAGCGGCCATTTTTTACTGCTAAAGGCGATTCACAAAGAGGACATTCGCTGTCATCAAGCACTTTAAGAAGTGTTTCATGGTGTTCGACTAATGGGCGAGTATAATCACAATTAGGATAGTTATTGCATCCGACAAACGCACCTTTTTTACTGTGCTTCACACTCGTTTCAGAGCCACACTTCGGACACACTTCATGCTCTTTTTCTAAAGCATGTTCGTGAACAGAAAATAAAGAATGATCAATTTTGCTCATAATTGTCAAAACGCAGGCGTAAATTTCGCAGAATTATACCATGCAAGCCTTGGCAAGATACAAATTTAAACATTCTCGCTAGTGAATGGTACCGTTTTGCTCCTCAAACAATAGGTCTTCCATTTGCGCATAGGCAATTTCTTTGCCTGGCACGTTAAACAACACCATTAGCACAACCCACTTTAAATCATCTAACTCGATAATTTCTTTATCAAGCGCAAAAATACGATCGATCACCATCTCACGCGTGGTTGTGTCGATAACCGAAATTTGCTCCAAAAACATTAAAAAGCCGCGACAAGTCAGATCCAGTTTGTCGCATTCTTGCTGCGTATAAATACGTACTGACTTGCCAGGAACGCGATTTAAGTAAGGGCATTCATCGCTGTGTTGTAGATCTGCTAATTGCTCAAGCCAATCGAGCGCTTTATAAATTTCTCGATGATTAAACCCGGCTCGTAATAATTCATCTGTTAATTCACTTTGTTCAACGAAAATTTCTGTTTCACTGTGAATATAGTTCTCAAACAAGTACATGAGGATATCAAACATTTTCAACTCCTCCCTATTCGGGTGTAACCATCTAGTACACGAACAACTTGACCAGATAGCTCTAGATCTAATAATCGGGATAGCAATTCATCCATTTGAATCCCTGAAAGTTGTTGTAATTTGTCTACTGACGTCACTTCAAAAGTTAGGTGCTCTAAAACAGAATCTGAAATCACATTTTTTTCAGTCTCATCTACTTTATATAGACAACTTTTTGGTAAAACGCTTAATTCTGAAAAAATATCATCGCAATTCTCTATTAATTTAGCGCCTTGTTTTATTAACGCATGACACCCTTTTGCTAATTCGTTATACACAGAACCTGGTACAGCAAAGACTTCCCGATTTTGCTCTAGCGCATACTTTGCGGTAATCAGTGAACCGCTCTTTTGCTCTGCTTCAACTACAATGGTTCCCATGGAAATCCCTGAAATAATGCGATTTCTACGTGGAAAGTTTGCCGCTTGTGCGAGAGTTCCTGGTTTATACTCTGAAATTAACAAGCCATGCTCTGAAATGTTCTCATACAATTTACTCGCACGTTTGGGGTAGCATAAGTCAACGCCAGTACCGAGAACTGCAATAGTTTTACCCTTTGCTTGCAATGCGCCTCGGTGCGCACAACTATCGATACCTCGGGCCATACCAGAAACAACACAGAATTCATTAATCGCAAGACTATGTGCTATATCAAAGCTGACTTGCCTGCCGGTTTCAGTTGCATTTCTAGAACCAACAATTGCCAACTTAGGTGAGTCAAGTAATTGGATATTACCTTTACAAAAAAGCACCAAAGGTGGAGCGGGAATTTCTTTTAGTAATGCGGGATAATCAGAATGAGATAAATGGATAATTTGAATGTTCAACGCTTTGCATTGTTGAATAATTGATTCAACTTGCTGCCATTCAAAAGTCTTAATTGCGTTGGCTACTGCAGATTTGAGTCCTAATTCGCATAGTTCGTTACACGAGCGAGAGAAAAGCGCGTCGAAGCTTGTACGCGTTAGTAACTGTTTAGCAGTTTGAAAGCCTATTCCTTTAATCAAATAAAAAGCGAGCCAATATTCAAGCTCGCTTCTTCGTGTAGTTCTTTGCATCTTCCCTCCTTAGAAGACGCGCCAAATATTTTTAGTTATCTACATGGATTGTGTCGCCAACACGAACAGGTTCTAATGTTTTAGTAACGATCGCATAACTTACTTGATCGTAAACTTTAAACACCATTAGCTCGCCTACTTTCTCTTTTGGCATCTCCCATTCGCGACTATCTTCTCCGTCACCAAAAATACTCATTGCTCGTTCATATCGTGAAGCAGAATCTTTATATTTAGGTCCATCTTTGCCTACTACAACTGTAGGTGATGCTCTGCGAATGTCCAATATATGACCAGGTTTAAGTGAATTAACTTCACCGCGGTTAATTACAACCACATCCATCGTACTAAATTCACGTAGCTTAGAAGTAGTATCAATAATCGTTCCCGAGATTGCAGAATCGGGACGTTGCATCATAAAGAAGGCTGGTAAGGTTTGCCCTTCTAACGCTGGCATTAAGAAGTCACCTTGGCGAACTTCTCGTTTTACATTTTTTACACGAACAGATGCAGGTACGGCACTTGCTTCATCACCGGTTCTAAACGCACGGCCTGTACCAACTAAAATAGCTTCGTGACCTAGCACTTCGTCTGTATCTGGATCAATATAAGAGTCACCTTGACGATAGATGCCATAGTACTGTGAACGCTCTAAATTGCCTTTCACATAAATAATATGGTCTGTCTTCATATTTTTTACGCTGTGGTTTGCACCTAAAACAACTGGCCTTGCATCGATATCTTCTTTATCTAACGCTTGCTCATAGGTTAAGAAAGGACGAATCACTTCCAAAGGTAACGTTGGAATAGCATCACCTTTTTTCATAGTTTTACGAACACCCGGAGACAATCGCTTAAACTTTTGATTAATCACAAGCATAGGACGACCCTGTGAATCATAAACTAATGAAAGTTTATCACCTGGGTAGATAAGGTGAGGGTTATCAATTTGTGGATTAAGGCGCCATAGCTCAGGCCATAACCATGGCTGATCAAGATAAATGGCTGAGATATCCCAAAGGGTATCGCCTTTTTCTACAACATATTCTTTTGGGGCGTCCTTTCTGATCTGAAGCACATCAGCAAGAGTTGGAAACGCCATAGTTAATGCGACTATCGCAGCTGTCAGCTTTTTGACCATAACTAGCTTCCTTGAGCTGTTTTTTATTATTATTTACTTAAACCTGTAAAAGGTGAAGACAAATGGCTAAAATAAAAACATATCATAATTTGATGATTTTCGCATAGTTAAAATTAAGGTAAATATGGCTATTTTAGAAGTTTTACGCTTTCCAGACGAGAGATTACGCACAGTCGCACAAGAAGTTGCGCAAATTAATGATGATACTAAGAAAATTGTATCAGACATGCTTGAAACCATGTATGACGAAAACGGCATTGGTTTAGCCGCAACGCAAGTCGACATCCACCAGCGCATCGTTGTTATTGACGTATCAGAAGAAGGTAATGAGCCTCTAGTGCTCATTAATCCAGAAATCATCAAAAAGGATGGCAGTAAAATTAGCGAAGAAGGCTGTTTATCAGTACCAGGTTCTTATGCAAAAGTAGACCGCGCAGAAACGGTTACAATTAAAGCGTTTGATGAGAATGGCAACCAATATGAAAAAGATGCTGATGGCTTGCTTGCTGTATGTATTCAACATGAATTAGATCATCTAAAAGGCGTACTTTTCATTGATTACCTTTCACCTTTAAAGCGTCAACGTATTCGTAAAAAGCTAGAAAAAGAAGCAAAATTAGCAGCGCGTGCTGGCTAACCTACCTTGGAGTTAAAACTTGAGCAAGCCTTTAAAAATTGTATTTGCGGGTACCCCTGATTTTGCCGCGCAGCACCTCGATGCTTTAATAAAATCGCACCATGATGTGATCGCTGTTTACAGTCAGCCAGACCGCCCTGCTGGACGCGGAAAAAAGCTAAAAGCAAGTGAAGTAAAACAACTAGCTTTAACCCATGACATTCCAGTGTACCAGCCAGAGAATTTTAAGTCAGACAATGCCAAGCAGCAGTTAGCTGATTTGAATGCAGATATTATGGTAGTGGTTGCGTATGGCCTACTACTACCAAAAGCAGTTTTGGAAACACCTAAACTAGGCTGTATCAATGTGCATGGTTCAATTTTACCTCGCTGGCGTGGTGCTGCACCGATTCAACGCGCTATCTGGGCTGGTGATGCCGAAACAGGTGTAACCATTATGCAAATGGATGAAGGTTTAGATACCGGTGATATGATTTCCATAGCCACCTGCCCAATTGAGGCGGCAGATACAAGTGCAAGCCTTTACAGCAAGCTTGCTGAACTTGGTCCCACAGCACTCATCGACACGTTAGCCACTATTGCCGATGGCACTGCAACTCCTGAAAAGCAAAATGATGAGCTTGCCAACTATGCGAAAAAGCTAAGCAAAGAAGAAGCGAATATCGATTGGCACATGCCTGCCCAACAAATCGAACGTAATATACGCGCATTTAACCCTTGGCCAATTTGTTTTACGCAAATGCAAGGAAACACTGTAAAGATATATGCTGCTGAATTAGTTGAAAGCGCTGGTAACCCGGGTGAAGTATTAGCAGCTGATAAAACAGGCATTACGGTTGCGACCACTGAAGGCGCACTAAAGATCACGCAGCTTCAACCACAAGGTAAAAAGCCAATGTCGGCACAAGATTTTTTAAATGGTCGTGCTGATTGGGTAGCGGTTGGTTCAACTTTAGGTGACAACAATGAGTAGTGTTCGCGCTTATGCAGCTGAAACACTGCATCTTGTGGTTGATAAAGGCCATTCATTGTCGCAAATATTGCCAAGGTACTCTGATAAACTACCTCCAAAAGAACGCCCGCTTTTACAGCAACTTTGCTATGGCGTATTACGCTACTTACCAAGCTTAGAAAACTACTGTTCTCACTTGCTTGAAAAACCACTGAAAGGCAAACAGCGTCCTTTCCAATTTTTGCTTTATGTGGGTATTTATCAACTTCAGCACATGCGTATTCCAGCACATGCGGCACTTGATGAAACAGTAAATGCGGTTAAAACAATGCGTGCACCAGGCCTTAAAGGCTTAGTAAACGCAGTGCTGCGTAACTTTCAGCGCCGCCAAAGCGAGCTGGAAAATTTAGCCGACCAAATTGATGCCTGTAAATACAACCACCCTGGTTGGTTCTTGAATAAGCTAAAAACTGCTTACCCAAATAACTGGCAAGATATTGTTGAAGCAAACCAAGTGCAAGCACCAATGTGGCTGCGCGTTAATGGCAACTACCATTCGCCTAAAGAGTACCGAGAACTATTGCTTGATGCAGATATTGAAGCACATTTAGTTGATCAATTTGATGATGCACTGGTACTTGAAAATGCAGTAGATGTGTTTAAATTACCAGGCTTCGAATTAGGCCACAGCTCAGTACAAGATGGTGCAGCGCAACTTGCAGCTAGGTTACTCGAGCCAAAAGATGGCGAAAAAATTCTTGATGCTTGCGCAGCGCCTGGTGGTAAAACATGCCACATTTTGGAGCTAGCGGAGTGTGATGTTACCGCCCTTGACCATGACGCAACCCGTCTTGAACGCGTACAACAAAACCTAGAACGTATTGGCCTAAGTGCAAAGCTAATTAGTGCCGATGCCAGTCAACCCGACGACTGGTGGGATGGCGAGCAATTTGACCGTATTTTGTTAGATGTTCCCTGCTCTGCAACTGGTGTAATTCGTCGTCACCCCGATATTAAGTGGTTACGCCGAGCGTCTGATATTGAGCAACTTGCACAATTACAAAAGCAAATACTTGAGCAAATCTGGCCATTATTAAAATCTGGTGGCACATTGGTGTATGCAACATGTTCTGTTTTACCGGAAGAAAATACCGACCAGATAAAACGGTTTTTAGCACAGCATGCTGATGCTAAGCATATCGCACTCAATTTAGCAGATACCATCGAACAACCAGGCTGGCAATTACTGCCAGATGAGCATGATGGCTTCTTCTACGCGAAAATTGAAAAATTATAATTAAGGCGAAGCTCGCCAACTAAGCGATTGACAGTATGAAAATTATCATTTTAGGTGCCGGACAAGTTGGCGGCACCTTAGCAGAAAACCTTGTCGGTGAGAAAAACGAAATCACCGTGGTTGATATTAACCGAGAAAAGCTACGCGTATTACAGGACAAATATGACCTGCAAGTCGTATCAGGCCACAGCGCCCACCCTGAAATCTTACGCCAAGCAGGTGCTGAAGATGCCGATATGATTATCGCCGTTACTAGCTCTGACGAAGTTAATATGATTGCCTGTCAAATCGCTTACAGTATTTTTAATACGCCAACAAAAATAGCGCGTATTCGCTCTGAACAATACCTCAAATATAAAGAGCAGCTATTCCATAATCATGACCTACCAGTTGACCACTACATTGCACCAGAACAACTTGTGACCCGTTACATTCATCGCTTAATTGACTACCCAGGTGCACTGCAAGTACTGCAATTTGCCGAAGGTAAGCTATCACTAGTAGCGGTAAAAGCGTATTACGGTGGTTTACTTGTTGGTTATGCACTATCAGCACTAAAAAAACACATCCCTAATGTGGAAACACGCGTTGCTGCAATTTATCGAAAAGGTAGACCAATTAAACCACTTGGTACTACCGTAATTGAAGCCGATGACGAAATCTTTTTCGTTGCAGCAACTAAACATATTCGTGCGGTCATGAGCGAACTGCAAAAGCTTGAACAATCGTACAAAAAAATAATGATTGTAGGTGGTGGTAATATAGGTGCGGGTCTCGCTCGCACGCTAGAAAAAAGCCATAGCGTAAAACTAATTGAACGCAACCCAGAACGAGCAGAATACTTATCAGGCAGACTTGATCGTACCGTGGTTTTTTGTGGCGATGCATCAGACCAAGAACTGTTATCAGAAGAGCATATCGAACAAGTTGACGTATTTATTGCCGTTACTAACGACGATGAAGCAAACATCATGTCTGCCATGCTAGCAAAACGCATGGGCGCACAAAAAACCATGGTGTTAATTCAACGTGGCGCATACGTTGACCTAGTGCAAGGTGGTGAAATTGATATTGCTATTTCTCCACAACAAGCAACTATTTCAGCCTTATTAACGCATGTCCGACGCGGTGATATTGTTAACGTATACTCGCTGCGTAAAGGCGCTGCAGAAGCAATTGAAGCGGTTGCGCATGGTGATGAAAACACATCAAAAGTTGTCGGCAGAGCGATTCAAGACATTAAATTACCAGCAGGCACAACCATTGGTGCAATCGTACGAAACGATGACGTGTTAATTGCACATGACGATACAGTGATCCTCTCTGGTGACCACGTCATTATGTTCCTTATCGATAAAAAGCAAATTCACGTAGTTGAAAAGCTCTTCCAAGTAAGTGCTATTTTCTTATAAATTTAAAGTAAAAATAGCACTTCACTGCAAAGGTTTATTTATAAGCATTTCATTATAATTTCTGTTTATTTATTAACCTTTCGTTACATTATTGACTATTTACTCTAACTTGGAACTAATATAGGTACACATGAATGTGTAATACTACTATTGGAGACAAGTGAATGAATAAGAAAATAAAATCGTTACTACTGAGTGCACTCGCACTACCATTTGTTAGCGCTGCAGCAATGGAAACGACAAGCCAAGAGCGTTCAGTACAAATCGCTGAGCAAAAACGCGCTCTAGCACTGTCATTTGCAGAAAGCTACGCAAGGCTAAAACCAAGCATTTTAGCATCAACATCAAGTTATGATTTAACCATTGAGACCTCTGAGCTGTCGTTAGCAAACAAAGAGATTCAAACTCTTAAACAAGTTGAAACTCGCATTCGATCGGCAAAAGGTCTACCGTATAACCCTAGCTCAATTACCCAGCTAAGAGTTGCTGACTCGAGCATGCTTAACTCATTAATGTCTGAAACACCTTTATTTGCATGGGCTCCAGCGGGTAATGAGAAATCATGGCAATTTATTGAAGCATTTGATACCCAAGGTAACACCTATCACTTACCCGTAAATGAACTACCTGAACGCCCTGTGTTAATTGTTGAGCTAGACAACAAACAAGCGTTATCGGAAGGTATTTCAGTACTAAAAAAAGCGCTGAAACCATTTAGCAGCGAACCAAAATTAGCATTGAATTCAACAACTCAATCAACAACAAATCCAATTCAAACCTCAGTGCTTAAATCCATTCATTTACAAGATGATGAAGAGCCATGGGTATCAGGTAAAGCGGAAGTGTATAGCATTGTTACTGGTGTGAGTCCGTCTCGTGATGAGCCAGTGCTAGATATTGTCGATATGCCTTATCTTGATTACGATGGCACGACCTATAACCCTAATCAAATTATCATTTATTGGGACCGCTACCGTTGGCAAGCTGCTGATATTTTAATGATGGAGCAGGATGACAACACGAACTATAAAGAACTAGCGAGCCGCTTGCTTGACGTTGCGACCGAGATTCTAAAAGCGATTCCAGACCCTGAAGTACAAGGCTATGCCATCATCCCACAGTTAACCAATAAAGTACTGGCAGCAATGCCTGACTCATGGTTTACCAATGATGATGACTATGTGGATGTGTATTACACTTTGTTTGAAGGTCAACGCTATTCAAATCACAAAGGCGCTAGCTCAAATGCAACCATCACACTTGAGCCATTAACGATTCAGCCGCGTTAATTAACAGAGTAGATTTAAACCAGAATCAAAGAGCGCTAAATGCGCTCTTTTTTGTTTTTTTGCGAGAATTCAAGTAAATCATTCTGACGTTTAGAAAGTGCTTCAAAATTCGTCCTTGAAGAGATATTTCGTGCGCGGTACGCAGTAATTTTCACCCCTAAAAAGCGTTCGCGCCTAGGGATGCTTAGTTTCGGTCTAGAAGATACGAGCGGTATATTAAGTCATCCTGAAGCAATATTCCGGCTCGAAATCCATTTCTCGCGTTCGACCAGCTGTGACGTACAGGATGTACTAATGCCGCAATTACATGGATGTAAATGAGCGGACTAAATTTCGTTAGGTCTGGAAGAGGCGACCTATATACTAATTCATCCTAGAAGCGATATTCCGGTTCGCCCGTCCAAGGGCTCACATTCGGCTCTAGTCTTGCTGCGCGCACTCGCAAGCCTCAAGACGAGCCTTATCCACGCCAGAATGTTGGGGTGAATAATACGAGTAATGTGAAGATTTCGAGTCGGCCAAATACCATGGCGAGCGTTAGTATCCATTTAGCGGTATCGGTGATATCACCAAAGTGCGCCGCTACATCGCCTAAGCCCGGGCCTAAATTATTTAAGCATGCAGCAGTTGCTGAGAATGCCGTAATGTTATCCATTCCCGTTGCTAATAAACACAGCATAATGATGACAAATACCAAAGCATAAGCAGAGAAAAAGCCCCATACAGCTTCGACTACTTTATCAGGTAACGCTTTGCGACCAAGCTTAATGGAATAAATTGCACGTGGGTGAACCAAGCGGTTTAGCTCGCGAATACCCTGTAAGTACAGCAGGAATACACGCACTACTTTCATGCCGCCACCCGTCGACCCCGCACAGCCACCAATAAAGCTCGAAAAGATCAGCAAAATTGGTAAAAACAACGGCCACTGCGAGAAGCTATCGGTGGCAAAACCAGCCGTCGTACTAATTGAAACCGCTTGGAAAAGGGCTTGGTCGAATGCCTGATCGGTCGAGGTATAAATACCAGCAGAAGTAAGTACAAAGAAACACAAAAGCACTAAACATGTTTGAATAAATAGGAATACTTTGAGCTCTGGATCACGCCAATAAACGCGAAAGTTTTTATTAGCCACTGCCGCATAATGCAGTGAAAAGTTCACGGCCGCGATTAATAAAAACACCACACAAATAATATTAATTAGTGGACTATTAAAGTGGCCAATTGACGCATCATAGGTCGAAAAGCCCCCTATCGCGATAGTCGAAAAGGCATGACAAATAGCATCAAACCAATTCATACCTGCCGCCCAATACGCCAAAGTACAGGCCGCGGTAAGTGATACATAAATGTACCAAAGGTGTTTTGCTGTATCGGCGATGCGCGGGGTCATTTTCGAGTCTTTCACAGGCCCTGGTGTTTCTGCACGGTAAAGCTGCATGCCACCTA
Source organism: Pseudoalteromonas sp. XMcav1-K (assembly GCF_044005875.1). NCBI lineage: Bacteria > Pseudomonadati > Pseudomonadota > Gammaproteobacteria > Alteromonadales > Pseudoalteromonadaceae > Pseudoalteromonas > Pseudoalteromonas sp. XMcav1-K. Next base: position 14,731 of record NZ_JBIPJE010000025.1, read on the forward strand.
CACCAAGCATCGGCAGTACAGCAACGGCAAGTACGATGATACCCATACCACCTAGCCATTGCAGTTGCTGGCGATAGAACAAAATTGCTTTCGGTAAATATTCAATACCCGTTAGAACAGTCGCCCCTGTGGTGGTGAGACCGGAGAATGACTCAAAAACAGAATCCGCTATAGATAGATTAGGTTCTTCTAAAAAGATCAGTGGTAACGAACCAAAACTGCCCAGTACCAACCAAAATAAAACCACAATTAAGAAGCCTTCACGGGCTTTTAAGTCCCCTCGTTGTTTGCGGTTTGGGTAGTAAGCTATTAAGCCAATAATAATACTGAAGACAAATGCCAGAACAAACGGCACACCACCACCATCTTTATAGATAAGCGAAACGAGCGCAGGTGGGATCATGGTGATACTGAATAAGGCAACTAACTGCCCTAAAATTTTAATTATTGTTCTGTATTGCATTGCAAGAGTAAGAAACGAGCTATTTTAAGCTATTCTCTTACTGTTTTACTTTTAACTCAACAGCGCCATTGGATATTTCATAAATATCTTTTATTGCTTGCTCTGCATTTCGCTCATCAATAGCAATTTGCCATGCAATATTGGCGGAAAATTCTTTTTCAATATTACTGCCACTAAACTGGCTATTAATATGCTGTTCAATGACACCTTGCAACGCATAGCTTGATTCACCAAGTAACGTCACCATAGGTACGCGAGTTAAGAGCTCTATGTCACTTAACGCATTATTAAGCGAGCCACCATAAGCTCGCACCAAGCCACCCGTGCCTAACTTTATGCCACCAAAATAACGCGTAATTACCGCGGTAATTTCACCAAGCCCTGAGCCCATCAAAACATTCAACATTGGTTTGCCCGCCGTGCCATTGGGTTCACCATCGTCAGAAAAGCCCAATACATGGCTACCGCCAGGCTCGCCCGCGACATGTGCCCAACAGTTGTGACGTGCATCTGGGTATTCTAGATTGATACGTTTAATAAACGCTTTAGCATCGGCAATGGTTGGCGTATGCGCAATATGCACAATAAACGTACTTTTTTTTATTTCTTCACGATACAAGGTTCGTGTTGCTGGGTACTGGTATTCTTGAGTCATAATTTACAAAATAAAAAGGAGCCGAATGGCTCCTTAAAGTGTATCACTTGCTAATTAGATTAAGCTAAACCTAAATCGCGTGTCATATTTTCATTGCGGTCTTGGTGCACAATCACATTATCTTCAATACGAATACCACCAAATGGCTTAAACGACTCAACTGTTTTCCAATTGATATACTGATTGCTATCTGTTTGCGCTAAGTCTGCTAACAATGAATCAATAAAGTAAAGTCCAGGCTCAATGGTAAACACTTGGTTTGCTTCAATTAAGCGTGTACAACGTAAGAATGGATGACCTTCAGGTGGCGCTTGATGCGTACCGCGCGCATCTGCCATAAAACCACCCATATCATGAACTTGTAAACCTAAATGATGGCCTAAACCATGTGGGAAGAAGGTCTTTGTGATGCCTTTTTCAACAATGGCATCAGCCGATAAGTTAACAATATTAAAGTCACTTAGAACTTGCGCTACTCGCTGATGGCAGTCTAAATGAAGCTCACCATACTTGATGCCCGGCTTTAACCCTTCACATAAAGCTTGTTGATGCGTATTCAACGCACTCACTAACTCTGCAAACTGACCTTGCTGTTTAAAGTCATAAGTACGCGTAATATCAGCCGCATAACCGTTGAAATTTGCACCCGCATCAATCAAAAATGATAAATGTTGATCGGGCTTCGCAATATCTAAGTGAGTGTAATGTAAAATCGCGCAGTTTTTGTTAAGGGCAACGATATTGCCATAAGGCATTTGATTTTCAGTATGTTGCGTTGCAACAAGATACGCATGCTGAATATCGTACTCCGAACCACCTGCAAAAAATGCATCGCGCGCCGCTGTATGGCCAAGTACTGCTAAACGGTTTGCTTCGCGTAAACATACTAGCTCGTAATCTGTTTTATAAGCACGGTGATAGTGTAAGTAGTTTAAAACACCTTCAGGGTTAATTGCGTTAAACCCTAATGCTTTCGCTACTTCAATGTATTCACCAATATAAGCAAACCTTTCTTTATCATAAGGCAGTAATTGCTCAACTTGTTCTGGAGATTTTAATAAACAAATATCAAAGTATTCAGCCCAGAAGTCACTTGGCTCGTCTGGCACTTTATGCCAGAAATCTACAGGACGATAGAAAATCAATTTTGGCTTATCAACGCCGTTTACCACTAACCAGCAATGAGGATTATCAATCACAGGTAGCCAAGCTTTAAATTGCGGATTTACTTTAAACGGGTAATCCATATCATCTAAGAATTGGCGTTTTGCTTGACCTGAGTGAATGATCAGACCATCAAGTCCTTCACGCGCTAAAACATCTTTGGTACGTGACTGTAAGGTTGCTATATGCGCTGCATAAGTTGTTGAAAGTTTATCCATTATTAATCCAGTTCAGTGTGTTCTAAAAACAAGTGTATCATCTTGGCCCACCATTCTTAAGGGGTGGACAAAAATCGAGAACATTTACTCTGTAAATTGATTAGCAATATATTTGCCAAAACTACCTTTTGATTTTCATTGAAATGAGTTCATCAAATAGGTTTTCTTTGTTGCCTGAGCGCGTTGCATACACTTGACGATAAGCGTAAACATTTTTTACGTACTCACGTGTTTCACGATACGGTATTGCTTCAACCCATAGATCAAAATCGACCGCTTCTTGAGGTAACCAGCGTTTCACTTTGTGATAACCCGCATTATATGAGGCTGTCGCAATCACCTCGTTACCTTTACTTTTTTTCTTTAAATACTTGAGATACTGCGTACCCAAGCGAATATTAATATGAGGCTTTTTAAGTTGATTACGGCTGACGCTGCCTTTATTTACGTAGCGTGCGGTGCTTGGCAATAACTGCATTAAACCAATAGCCCCCGCGCTTGAATGAGCATCTGAGGCAAATGAGCTTTCACGTCGTGAAATCGCATAAGCCCATGTTTTATCAACCTTACTACGGCTACTAAAACGCTCAAACTGATCGCTGTAAGGCGTAGGAAAACGGTAATCAAGCATATTGTAAGCCTTTAGTTGGCTCATCACGCGAATAACACTATCATGCCACCCCATATCATTCGCTAAACTGGCTGCCGCTAGCTTTTCATCATCGGTAGAGCCTGCTATTAGCGAATTCCATTCACGGCGCGCTGAATAAAAACGATCTAATTCATACAATGCTTTTGCTCGTTTAAAACCAGGGCTTTCACTAACAAGTTTTTGCTTTTGAGGATCAACAACCACAGGTTGGTATTCAAGCGAAACCGCTAAATCTAACCGTGATGCCGCTAAAAAGCCGTAGTAATCGCGCTTTTGGGCCAACTCTTTCCACAACTGACTAGCTCGCTGTGCGTCACCAATCTTATGATATGCATATGCCAACCAGTAGCGATAACCGTTATTCAGTGTTTTACCCGTTGAATAGGCAATAACCCCTTGCCAGTCTTGCTCGCGCAACATATTACTAAGCTGCCATTGCATTAGCTTGCTATCGTGTCTTTCTGGCGCCACTTTATTTAAGTAAAACTTTGCTTCTTTATGTTTTCCCGACGCCAACGAAAGCGCAAAAATATAATACAACGACTGTTTTTGTTGCTCGGTATAATCGAACATGGTTTCAAGCTTTTGCCATGCACGAATAGCTAAATCACGGTCGCGCCACACCAAACGCTTAACGCCATAAAGTGCTATTTGGCCTTCCTTGTCGGTACGTTTTTTAAAGCGATAAAGCCCGGCGGCGGCGGATGGATCTCGTCTTACTGTTTTATACAAATCAGCCAAGTAACGCTCGTTCTTCGGCAGCAAACGACTCAGGTAAGCCAGCAAACTAGTATTGCCTTTCTCCGATACTTTGGTAATACGTTGCCACACCAGTTCTTGATTTAAATGCCCTGCTTTTTTCCATTTTGAAAAAAGTACATCACATTCTTTAGGCTGTGATTTAGCAACGCTCCAAAGCTCATCCACTTGGTTAAAAATGGCCTCTTTGGGTGCACCAAGTTGTAACTGATAGTTTAGGTAGGTGCATTGATACTCCGCTTTTCTGGTCGGACGGTAAGCGTCGATATAAAGTGCTTTTTTATTGCTTTTCTTTAAATTATCTAACCATGCGTAACGCACTTTCCACTCAAGTGGAGTGCCTTGATAGGTATCTAAAAACTTTTTAATTTCTTGCTGGTTAGCAAGCCATGGGGAATTAGCAAGATAAGTGGCCTCAGCATAAGGCGCTAGCGGATGTGACGACTGTTTTAACGCGCGATAAAAATCGCGCTTATCATTTTTCTTGGCGAGCTTTTCAAGTGCCAAGAAGTCTTTGTGCGCGGCTTTATCCGCGCTTGCGTTCAACGCTGAAGAAGAAAGTACCAAGCTAACAAGCGCTGTTAAAATCACCGATTTTTTCACTGTTTTGCTCTCTTTACCACAGAAATAAAAGGCGCTGTGGTTATCTATTTAAATAAATTTAAAAATGCGCTGCATAATTCTAGCGTTTACGCTAACTGCAGTAATGCCATCTTAATCAATGCAAACCTAAACGTCAGCCTTTTAAGCTTAATCCCCTTATTGATACGACCACTGACAACACTTACGTTAATTTTTTTGTCCAGTTTTTAATCTTATGTAAAAAGCCAACTAAAATTTTAATTGCAATTTAATCGCAAAGAAGCGACACTGCGTAAAAACCAAACTCATCGTACCAGTTATAGTGCGAGAAATTAGGGAGCAATAATATGCTATTTCAAAGCGAATCTTTTCAGGTTGCTTTTGTTAAAGACAACATTGCTGAGTTTAAGTTCTGTGTTCCAGGCTCAGTAAATAAGCTTTCTCAGCAAACTCTTAGCGACTGTGGCGCTGCATTAAAAGAGCTAGCTGCTAACAAAGACATTAAAGGTATGATTTTCACCAGTGACAAAGATCACTTTATTGTTGGTGCTGACATTTTTGAATTTTTACCTACCTTTAAAAAATCTGAAGAAGAACTAACTCAGTGGATTAAAAATGCTACTGACGTTTTCGACCTACTCGAAGATTTACCTTTCCCAACGATTTCAGCAATCAATGGCATGGCCCTTGGTGGTGGTTGTGAATGGGTACTTGCTACTGACTTCCGCGTAGCAAGTGAAGAATTAAAAATGGGCTTACCTGAAGTTAAACTAGGCATTATGCCGGGCTTTGGTGGTACAGTTCGTCTACCACGTATTATCGGTGCTGATAATGCCATGACGTGGATTACAACAGGTAAAGAACACCGTGCTAAGCAAGCGCTTGTTGTGGGTGCTGTTGATGCTGTTGTAGCAAAAGACAAGCTGGTTGATTCAGCAATTAAAATGGTTGAACTAGCAGCAAACGGAAAACTAGATTGGCAAACAAAACGCCAAGCGAAGTTAGACCCGCTAGCTATGAACCAAATGGAACAAGGCATGAGCTTTGCGACAGCGCAAGGCATGGTATTTGGTAAAACAAAAGGTCATTACCCTTCTCCGCTGATGGCTGTTGCAACAATTAAAGCTGCTGCAAACCACGGCCGCACTGAAGCAATGGCAATTGAGAATATGAACTTTGCTAAGCTGGCTAAAACTGATGAAGCAGCTGCGCAAGTGGGTATTTTCCTAGCAGACCAATTTATTAAGTCTAAAGCACGCAAACTTGCTAAAAACAGTTCAACTGATATCAAGCAAGCTGCTGTATTGGGTGCAGGTATTATGGGTGGCGGTATTGCATACCAGTCTGCTTATAAAGGCACGCCAATCATTATGAAAGACATCAACCAAGCTGCCCTTGATCTTGGTATGCAAGAAGCATCAAAACTGCTTGGCAATAAAGTTCAACGCGGTCATATGAAGCTTGAGCAAATGGTTGCAACTTTAGGCGCAATCAAACCAACGCTAAGCGATGACGATGTTAAAAAAGCTGACATCATTGTTGAAGCGGTTGTTGAAAATCCAAAGATTAAACAAGCAGTACTTTCTCAACTAGAAAAAGACATGCCTGAAGGCACAGTACTAACATCAAATACTTCAACAATTCGTATTGATGAATTAGCAAGTGCACTTGAAAAACCAGAAAATTTCTGTGGTATGCACTTCTTTAACCCTGTGCACCGTATGCCACTGGTTGAAATTATTCGCGGTGAAAAAACATCTGACGAAACCATTAATGCCGTTGTTGATTACGCATTAAAATTAGGTAAGTCACCGATTGTTGTAAATGACTGCCCTGGATTCTTTGTTAACCGTGTGCTTTTCCCTTACTTTGCCGGCTTTAACCAGTTAGTGGTTGAAGGTGCAGATTTTGCGAAAGCGGATAAAGTAATGGAAAACGTGTTTGGCTGGCCAATGGGCCCTGCTTACCTGCTTGATGTTGTTGGTCTTGATACAGCAAATCACTGTACAGGTGTAATGGCAGACGGTTTCCCTGAACGTATGGCTGAACAAGAAAAAGATCCAGTTGCTCTGCTTGTTAAAGAAGGTCGTTTTGGTCAGAAAAATGGTAAAGGTTTCTACCAATACGCACCAGACCGTAAAGGTAAACCTAAGAAAGCAAAAGATGCAGATGCAATTGAGCTACTAAGCACGATTTGCGATGCACCAAAAGAGTTTAGCAAAGAAGAAGTCATCGACCGTTGTATGATCCCAATGCTGAATGAAGTGCTTCTGTGTTTACAAGAAAACATTGTTGCTTCACCACAAGAAGCAGATATGGCACTTATTTACGGCTTAGGCTTCCCTCCATTCAGAGGTGGTGCTTTCCGTTATTTAGACCAGATTGGTTTAGCTAACTTTGTAGCAAAAGCGGATCAATACGCACACTTAGGTGCGATTTACCAAGTTTCTGATATCACGCGTCAGTGGGCAGAAGAAGGTCGTCAATTTTATTCAGTAGAGGGTGCATAATATGAAAACACCAGTAATTGTTGATTGTATTCGTACCCCTATGGGTCGTTCTAAAAACGGTGTTTTTAGAAACGTACGTGCCGAAGATTTAAGTGCACAATTAATGAAAGGGTTAGTTGAACGTAACCCCGCTTTAAATCCAGCTGATATTAATGATATCTACTGGGGTTGTGTACAACAAACGCTAGAGCAAGGCTTTAATGTTGCGCGTAACGCGCAGCTGTTAGCAGGTATTCCTCACAGCGTACCAGCAACTACAGTTAACCGTTTATGTGGTTCATCTATGCAAGCCTTACATGATGCAGCACGTGCAATTATGACCGGCTGTGGTGATGTTTACCTGGTTGGTGGTGTTGAACACATGGGTCACGTACCAATGAACCACGGTGTTGACTTTCACCCAGGTTTATCAAAGTCAGTAGCACAAGCTGCAGGCATGATGGGTTTAACTGCTGAATACTTAGGTAAGCAGCACGGCATCTCTCGTCAGCAACAAGATGAGTTTGCAGCGCGTTCTCATGCTCGCGCTCACGCAGCAACGGTAGAAGGTCGTTTCAAAAATGAAATCTACCCTATTACTGGCCACGATGCTGACGGTGCAATGATTTTAGTTGAAGACGATGAAGTAATTCGTCCTGAAACAACTGTAGAAGGCCTGTCACAGCTTCGCCCAGTGTTTGACCCAGCAAATGGTACTGTAACAGCTGGTACATCATCAGCGCTTTCAGATGGTGCATCTGCAATGCTTATTATGAGCGAAGAAAAAGCTAACGAACTTGGCTTAACCATTCGTGCAAAAGTAAAAGCCATGGGTGTTGCTGGTTGCGATCCATCAATCATGGGTTACGGCCCTGTTCCCGCTTCGAAAAAGGCTTTAAAAGCTGCTGGCTTAACTATTGATGATATTGATGTAGCAGAGCTTAATGAAGCATTTGCAGCACAAGCTTTACCGGTACTGAAAGACTTAGGTTTAACCGATGTGGTTGACGAAAAAGTTAACCTAAACGGTGGTGCAATTTCACTTGGACACCCACTAGGTTGTTCAGGTACGCGTATCAGCACAACACTTATTAATCTTATGGAAGACAAAGACGCAAAATATGGTCTTGCAACCATGTGTATTGGTTTAGGCCAAGGCATCGCAACCATTTTTGAACGCCCGTAAGATTTAAACAAGAACCGATTTATTCTTGGTGATAAGGCGCTGTCTCGAAAGAGCAGCGCCTTTTTTATGCACGACGGTTTACATCACACGCTTAGCCACCTACAATTCCGCCTCTACTTTTTAACAGGGCTAAATTTTCCATGACTGATTTTTCAAATGCAGATCACACGCTTGATGCAATTGGCTTACGTTGCCCTGAACCGGTGATGATGGTGCGTGGTGCAATTCGAAAAATGCAGCACGGTGAAACTTTAGTAGTGATTGCAGATGATCCATCAACAACCCGCGATATCCCGTCTTTTTGTCGCTTTATGGATCACACCTTATTGGCACAAGAAGTAGAAAATGAACCGTATAAATATTTAATAAAAAAAGGGCTTTAAACGCCCTTTTTTATTGCTTACCGGTAAGACAAGAGCTTGTTTAATTTAGCTCAATTGCCTACTCAAAAATTTGGTTAATCGTAACCAGTGGCGTACTTTTGTTGCGGAAGTTTATTGATACTTCATACCAGCCAGCCTCATAAGGCGTAAAACTAAAATAGTTATACACACTGTCGCAGTTTGCTTGTACTGGAATACCAACTTCTAAAAACTTATCTAAGTCTTCATTTTTAAAACCACAGTTATACCCTTGCGTCCAATTAGCGTCAGCTACTTTAAATTCGTATGCTTTACCAATTGAGCCAAACTTAACTTTTGTGCTGTAAACATTGGCTGTTTGCTGTGTTAATTGATAGGCTTTTTGCGCTTCCCATAAAGTAAAGTCACCACGTAGATATAGTGTGGTATCAACATTACCCACATTACTTGTTTGATCTAATAGGCTATCGTCTGTGCTTGAGCAACCAACTAGTACTAAGCTAGCAAGTGCCATAATTGAAAGTGATGCTCTTTTCATTGTTGTTATCCGCGATTTTCTAAGCTTAATTACTATACTAAATATCGTATAATTTTATGCAAGCGGCTTTTGTACCTGTTGCGAATATTTCCGCTATAACTAAGCTAAATACAGAATAAGTGGCTTTAAAATAAAAAAGCCGGTGATTACACCGGCTTTTTCTGTGCGTTTTGCTTACTTTTGTAACAGTGAAATATCCGCTACCTGTAAGAATAAACTTCTTAACTGACTCAGCATTGTTAAACGATTTAGTTTCACGGCTTCATCGTCAGCCATTACCATTACGTTATCAAAGAAGGTATCAACTACTCCACGTAAATCTGCAAGACTCGTCAAAATAGTTTGGTAATCATGTGCTGCAAATGCCGGAGCTAATTCCACTTGGTAGTGCGCAATTTTCTCTGCTAATTGCTTTTCAGCGTCTTCAGCTAATAGGCTCTCATTAACAGTCTCTGTAAGTTCTGCTTCATTCTTAGCTAAGATGTTACCTACGCGCTTATTAGCCGCTGCGAGCGCTTCTGCTGCGTCTAATTCACGGAAGTTAGATACCGCTTTAACGCGTTGATCAAAGTCCGCTGGCTTAGTTGGGCGACGTGCCAACACTGCTTGAATAATGTCAACACTAAAGCCTTCGTCTTGATACCAAGCACGGAAACGACCAAGCATAAAATCAATTACATCAGATTCAACATTGTCATTGCTAAGCTTATCGCCAAATAGCGATTTTGCTTTTGCAATTAAATCTACTAAGTCTAGGTTATAGCCCTTTTCAACAATAATACGCAATACACCTAGTGATGCACGGCGTAGCGCAAATGGATCTGAACCTTTTGGTGCTTGACCAATACCGAAGATACCCACAATCGTATCGAGCTTATCAGCCATCGCAACTGCAGCGGATACACCTGAGCTTGGTAACTCGTCACCTGCAAAACGCGGCATGTATTGTTCGTAAAGTGCTTTCGCCACTTCCGCATCTTCACCGTCGTGCGTTGCATAGTGCATACCCATAACACCTTGCGTATCGGTAAATTCAAATACCATTGATGTCATAAGGTCACATTTTGCCAGTAGACCAGCACGCTTAGATTTTTCAACGTCTGCTTCGATTTGTTCAGCAATGTAACCAGCAAGCTCGGTAATGCGGTCAGTTTTATCTTTAATGGTACCAAGCTGTTTTTGGAAAATAGCTTGGTCTAACTCAGGTAAGCGATCGATTAACGGGCGCTTACGGTCGGTATTAAAGAAGAACTCAGCATCAGCCAAACGAGGACGAACAACCTTTTCATTACCTTCAATTACATAACGAGGTTCTTTTGATTCAATGTTTGAAACAAAGATAAAGTTAGGTAATAACTTTTTGTTTTCGTCGTAAACTGGGAAGTATTTCTGGTCACCTTTCATGGTGTACACAAGAGCTTCTGAAGGTACTTTTAAGAACTCTTCTTCAAACTTAGCCGTCAGTACAACAGGCCATTCAACAAGCGAAGTTACCTCTTCAACTAAGTCATCTTCTAAGTCCGCAATACCACCTACAGCTTGCGCTGCTTTTTGTGCATCGGCAAGAATAATCGCTTTACGTGCTTCGTAATCTGCCATTACTTTACCGCGCTCTTCTAAAATCGCTGGATATTGCTCGGCAGAATCAATGGTAAACTCTTGTTCACCCATAAAGCGGTGACCACGAATAGTTCTATCTGATGCGACACCTAAAATCTCACCCGCAACTAACTCGTTACCCATTAACATTGTTAATGTTTTAACTGGGCGAATAAATTGCGTTGTTTTATTACCCCAACGCATTGGCTTGGCGATCGGTAATTTAGCAAGCGCTTGCGCTGCAAGCTCAACGATAATTTCGCTAGTCGCTTTACCTTTTACTTCTTGTTTGAATAAAAGCCACTCGCCTTTTTCTGTTTTTAAACGGTCAGCTTGCTCAACGGTAATACCATTACCGCGCGCCCAACCTTGTGCCGCTTTTGTCGCATTTCCGTCTTCATCAAATGCAACTGAAATTGCTGGGCCACGTTTTTCAACGACTTTGTCAGATTGAGATTCAGCAAGTGCCGCTACTTTTAGCGCTAAACGACGCGGTGCAGCGAACCACTTTACGCCTTCATGACTTAACTCAGCAGCTTTTAATTCTGCTTCAAAATTTGATGCAAAGCTTTCAGCTAGCGTACGAAGCTGTGTTGGTGGTAGTTCTTCAGTGCCTAATTCAATTAAAAATTCTTTTGCCATGATTACTTCTCCTCACCACTTTTTTTACACATTGGGAAACCTAACGCTTCACGCGATGCGTAATACGCTTCAGCAGTTGCTTTAGTAAGGTTGCGAATACGAAGAATATAGCGTTGACGTTCTGTCACTGAAATTGCTTTACGTGCATCTAATAAGTTAAATGCGTGCGCCGCTTTTAAGATGCGCTCATATGCCGGAAGTGGTAACGGTGTTTCTAGCGCTAATAATTCTTGTGATTCTTTTTCACACTGGTCAAAGAAACTAAATAAGAAATCAACGTCGGCGTGTTCAAAATTATAAGTCGATTGTTCAACTTCATTTTGATGAAAAATATCACCGTAAGTAACCTTGCTACCATCTGGCGCATGGTTCCAAACTAGGTCATATACTGAATCTACTTCTTGAATGTACATCGCTAAACGCTCAATACCGTAAGTGATTTCACCTGTTACAGGCTTACACTCAAGGCCACCTACTTGCTGGAAGTAAGTAAACTGAGTCACTTCCATACCGTTTAACCACACTTCCCAACCAAGACCCCAAGCACCTAGCGTTGGGTTTTCCCAGTTATCTTCTACGAAGCGTATATCATGTACTAGAGGGTCAACACCTAATACTTCTAAAGAGCCTAAATAGAGCTCCTGAATGTTATCTGGCGACGGTTTTAACGCAACTTGGAACTGGTAGTAATGTTGCAGACGGTTCGGGTTTTCACCATAGCGACCATCAGTTGGACGACGTGACGGTTGAACGTATGCAGTAGACATTGGCTCTGGGCCAAGTGCACGCAAACATGTCATCGGGTGCGATGTACCCGCACCTACTTCCATATCGAGTGGCTGAACGATAGTACAGCCGTTTTGTGCCCAGTAATCCTGTAATGCTAGGATCATTCCCTGGAAGGTTTTGATATCGTATTTTTGCATTGGCTTTAGCTGATATTTTAATCTGAAAAATTACGCCACAGTATACCGCGGCAGCAAACAGGTTTTAAGCGATTTGTTGATTTACGGCCAATAAAAAAGGGCCATTTAGGCCCTTTTATGAAAAATATTCACTATATTCTAAACATCTAAGTTCACAACTTTAAGCGCGTTTTGTTCGATAAACTCACGACGCGGCTCAACTTGGTCACCCATTAACGTCGAGAATAATTGGTCAGCTGCAATCGCATCTTCAATAGTTACTTTCAACATACGGCGTACTTCAGGGTCCATTGTAGTTTCCCAAAGCTGATCTGGGTTCATCTCACCAAGACCTTTGTATCGTTGAATGTATAAACCACGTTTAGATTCAGCAATTAACCAGTTAAGCGCTTCAACAAAGCTTGAAACCTGTAAGGTCTTTTCACCACGTTGAATATAGCCACCTTCTTCAATTAGGTTGCCAATTTGCTCACCCGTTTTCGCAATTGCTAAATAATCGCGAGACGTTAGGAATTCGTAATTCAGTACATGCTCACGGTCTACACCGTGCTGACGAATTACAATATTTGGATAGAATAAGTTACGCTCTTCATCTTTCTTCACTTGTGCCGTGAATATAGTTGCGTCGGTATCTTTTTCCGTTAAGTAAGCAACAAGATTATCCGTCCACTCACGCACGTGCGCTTCGTTCGCTAAATCTGCTTCATTAATTTTAGCTGAGTAAACCAATGAGTTAAGCACACTTAATGGATACTTACGTGTTAGGCGCGTGATAATTGTTTCGGTCGCTTGATAATCTTTAACTAACGACTCTAACGCCGTATCTTTAATTGCAGGCGCATCTTCATTAACGTATAGCGATGAGTTATCTAACGCCAATGTTGTTAAGTATTCAATTAACGCTGGATCATCTTTGATGTAACGCTCTTGCTTGCCTTTTTTCACTTTATATAGTGGTGGCTGAGCAATATATACGTAACCACGCTCAACAATCTCTGGCATTTGACGATAGAAGAAGGTCAATAGTAACGTACGAATGTGCGAACCATCGACGTCGGCATCGGTCATGATAATAATACTGTGATAACGCAGTTTTTCTGGGTTATATTCATCGCGGCCAATACCACAACCTAATGCTGTGATTAGCGTTGCAACTTCCTGCGAAGATAGCATCTTATCAAAACGTGCTTTTTCAACGTTTAGAATTTTACCTTTCAGCGGTAGAATCGCCTGATTCTTACGGTTACGACCTTGCTTAGCCGAACCGCCCGCTGAGTCACCCTCCACTATATATAGTTCAGAAAGTGCTGGGTCTTTTTCTTGGCAGTCCGCTAATTTACCTGGTAAACCTGCCAGGTCCATTGCACCTTTACGGCGTGTCATTTCACGCGCTTTACGTGCTGCTTCACGCGCACGCGCTGCATCAATAATCTTAGTAACTACTATTTTTGCATCTTGTGGGTTTTCTAATAAGTATTCACTTAATTTTTCACCCATAGCTTGCTCTACAGCCGATTTAACTTCACTTGATACAAGTTTGTCTTTCGTCTGAGATGAGAATTTTGGATCAGGTACTTTAACAGAGATAACCGCAGTTAAACCTTCACGGGCATCGTCACCTGAAGCACTGCTTTTCTCTTTCTTATTAAAGCCTTCTTTTTCCATATACGTATTTAATGTACGCGTTAAGGCGCTTCTAAAGCCCGCTAAGTGCGTACCACCATCACGTTGTGGAATATTATTTGTGAAGCAGTAAATACCTTCTTGGAAACCATCGTTCCACTGCATTGCTACTTCTACACTAATACCGTCTTCTTCACGTGTTGAAGTGAAGTGGAAAACATTTTGGTTAACTGGTGTTTTATTGGTATTTAGGAATTCAACAAACGCTTGAATACCACCTTCATATTTAAAGTGGTCTTTCTTCTCATCACGCTCATCTGCAAGAATGATACTTACACCTGAGTTTAGGAATGAAAGTTCACGTAAACGCTTTGCAAGAATATCGTAATGGAAGTTTACATCACTGAATGTTTCTGAGCTTGGCCAAAAACGAATTTCAGTACCATTGGTCTCTGATTCACCCACTACTGCTAATGGCGCAGCAGGTTCACCCATATTATAAATTTGTTCGTGAATTTTACCTTCACGGCGAATGGTTAGTTTTAGCTTTTCAGAAAGTGCATTTACTACTGAAACACCTACACCGTGTAAACCACCCGATACTTTATATGAGTTGTCATCGAATTTACCACCAGCGTGAAGTACCGTCATAATAACTTCAGCTGCAGATACACCTTCCTCTTCGTGAATTTCTGTCGGAATACCACGACCATTATCGCGTACCGATACAGAACCATCAGAATGGATAGTTACATAAACATCATCACAGAAGCCTGCTAATGCTTCATCAATTGAGTTATCAACGACTTCAAACACCATATGATGAAGACCCGTTCCATCATCCGTGTCACCTATGTACATCCCAGGACGCTTTCTTACTGCATCCAGTCCTTTTAGTACTTTAATACTCGACGAATCGTAATTTTCAGACATGGTTTCTTCCAATTAACTTGTTATTAGTTTGCCATGTTTCACGTGGAACACTTTCATATTTTTATTTAGAGGTTCCACCACAGCTGAAATACTGTCGTAATCAATAGCGCTTATAAACAGCTGTGAATTTGAATGAGCGAGTAACTCACTTACAGCTTGTTTTGTTTCACTGCTTAATTCAGACGGTAAATCATCAATTAAAAAAAGTGATTGTTTATCTGTTTCACTTTCAATCAGGCTATTTTGACAAATCTTTAGCGCATACATTAAAAGCTTCAACTGCCCCCGTGACAAAAAATTATCAACTGCGATACCGTCAATTAAAAAGTTGATATCGGCTTTATGAGGGCCTTTACTGGTGTAACCCAGTTTTGCGTCTCTTTCGAAGTTTTTACCCAGTTGCTCAGCTAAATCATCTTCAGCTTTCCAACCTGGAGAAAAATCAAAAGTAAGACTTTTAAATAATTCAATCTGACTAGCTATCTTATCAAAAAACAGGTTAGATAACCTAGTTATATATGTGGTTCTAAGTGTATTTATCTTTGTCGCGATTGTTACAAATTCTTTATCCCAGAACTGAATTTGTTGCTCAAATCCATGTGGTTTTTGCTTTAACAGCGCATTGCGTTGTTTCAATAATTTATTAAAACGATACCAATGATAATAAAACTCTTGTTCCACGTGGAACAATCCTAAATCTAAAAAGCGACGGCGCTCTTTTGGACCACCAAAAAACAGCTCAAAACTTTCTGGGGTAATCACTTGCACAGGAAGCACTTCTGCAAGCTGTGCCATGCGGTCACAGCGCTTTCCATGAACTTTTGCCAGCGTATCACCAGAGCGTTCTTTTTGCAGCCCTACAGGGATTTGTAGGCTGTTAAATTGCTTTTTACCATGCAGTACCATGGCATTTTTTTGATGTTGAATTACAGCTTTAAATTTAGAAGTGCGGAAAGATTTACCGTGAGACAGAAAATAAATGGCTTCAAGTAAACTACTTTTACCGCTGCCATTCTCTCCAATAATCACATTAACTTCAGGAGAGGGTTCAAAGCTTAGCGCTTCAATATTACGAAAATTTGAAACATTAAAGGTAACTAAGCTCATTTAATTATACTTACTCCAACCACTATAAACGCATCGGCATTACAACGTACATGGCGCCTTCGTCGCCCTGTCCTTCAATTAATGCACTACTATTTGAATCAAGTAAGGTAAATAAAACGTCTTCGGTTTTAATGGTATTTAATACTTCTAATAAGTACGACACATTAAAACCAATTTCTAAATCAGGGCCTTGGTACATTACTTCTACGGTTTCTTCCGCCTGTTCTTGCTCTGGGTTATTGGCAGAAATCGTTAACTCGCCTGAAGTAAGGTTTAACCTTACACCGCGGAATTTTTCGTTTGAAAGGATCGATACTCGGGCAAATGCGCTGCGTAACCACTCGCGATTAGCCACAATTTGTTTGTCACCACCACGTGGTAATACGCGACGATAATCAGGGAAACGACCATCAACTAATTTAGATGTAAAGATAAATGCTTGGTCGATAATACGAACATGATTAGCGCCTAACTGAATTTCAACAACTTCATCGTCAGCAATCAATAAGCGCATAATTTCTTGTACGCCTTTACGTGGAATAATTACCTGTCGTTGAGTATTAAGTGATGCTTCTAATGGTTTTTGCGCTAATGCTAAACGGTGGCCATCGGTTGCAACCGTTTTAACTACATCGTTTTCGATTTCCAGTGACATACCATTCAGATAGTATCTAACATCTTGATTTGCCATAGAAAAACTTGTACTCTCAAGTAACTTTCTAAGTTCTAAACGCGTTAGGTTAAGGGTTACTTCGCTATCCCAGTTTTCTAAATTAGGAAAGTCTTCCGCCGCTAATGTCGCTAATGAAAAACGACTTTTTCCAGACGTAAGTAACACTTGTGCGTCTTGAATCGTTAGCGTGATATCAGAACCATCAGGCAAGCTCTTACAAATGTCCAATAGCTTTTTAGCCGGTAATGTAAGCTTACAGTCTGCTACTGGTTCGGCTAATACCACACTTGCTACAAGTTCTATTTCAAGATCGGTACCTGTGAAATAAAGTACACCTTCTTTTACCTCTAACAACACATTAGATAGAATCGGTAACGTATGTTTGCGCTCAATCGCCCCTGAAACCTGCATTAAAGGTTGTAAAAATTGCTCGCGCGAAATAGTAATTTTCATGCTGTACTCGTCCTAAGATGACAAAGTTCTAATCAAGTTTTGATAATCTTCTTTTACTTCGTGAGATTCTTCACGAAGTGACTTCACTTTTCTACATGCATGTAGCACGGTTGTATGATCTCGTCCGCCAAACGCATCGCCGATTTCAGGCAAACTGTGATTGGTTAATTCTTTTGATAATGCCATTGCAACTTGGCGTGGCCTTGCAACTGAACGACTGCGACGTTTTGATAATAAGTCAGAAACGCGAATACGGTAGTACTCTGCGACTGTTCTTTGAATATTATCGATCGTTACCAGTTTATCTTGTAATGCGAGTAAATCACGCAGCGCTTCTTTTACAAAGTCGATAGTAATTGGCCTACCGGTAAAATTAGCATTGGCAATTACGCGGTTTAATGCCCCTTCTAGTTCACGTACGTTAGAACGCAAACGCTTGGCAATAAAGAATGCTACTTCTTCAGGTAATTTAATTTGGCTTTGCTGCGCCTTCTTCATCAAGATGGCGACGCGCGTTTCAAGCTCTGGCGGCTCAATCGCAATAGTTAAACCCCAGCCAAATCGCGATTTAAGGCGATCCTCTACCCCTTCAATTTCTTTTGGATAGCGGTCTGAGGTTAAAATAATTTGTTGGTTACCTTCTAATAATGCATTAAAGGTATGAAAGAACTCTTCTTGTGAACGTTCTTTATTAGCAAAAAACTGAATATCATCGATAAGTAATGCGTCAACGCTACGGTAATAACGTTTAAATTCTTCAATCGCATTATTTTGCAGCGCTTTTACCATATCTTGTACGAAACGCTCAGAGTGCATATAAACAATTTTTGCATTCTCTTTTTTATCTAAGATGCCATTACCGACAGCATGTAATAAGTGGGTTTTACCTAAACCTGTGCCACCATAAATAAAAACAGGGTTAAAGGCCGAACCAGGGTTATCAGCAACCTGCGTTGCTGCAGCTTTTGCTAGTTGGTTCGATTTACCTTCAACAAAGCTATCAAAGGTATAGTTTTCTTTGATATTTGATTTAGGCATGTTTTTAGGTGCAGGCTCAACAGGCGCTTTGTTTTCTTTTTTAACGGGCGCTTCAACTGCTGCTTTTTCTTGCGCTGGTGTTTGTGGTGCTGCGGGTTTGCTAATATTAACCGTACTGCCAACTTCAAAACGTAATTCCGGCGCTTCGTCACCACAAATCTCAATTAATAACTCGTTAATACGGTTTAGGTATTTTTCACGCACCCAATCAAGCACAAAGCGGTTAGGCGCATAAATAGTGAGGGTATCTTCAGTGCTTTCTGCCTGTAGCGGACGCACCCACATACTAAATTGTTGTGATGGCAGTTCATCTTGTAAAACGTAAAGACAGCTTTGCCAAACCGACAAATACACGGCAACCCCCAATAATATTCCCGCTCACCAAAATGGAGCAGAAATTAAGCATCAAATCCAAGTTAAGACTGCCATTATGAAGCTAGTTTATCCACAACATCAACATTGATTTTTATATTTTTTATGATCTGACACAGGTAAATATATAACTTATTATTTTTAAATGCTTTTTAGTTAAAAAATAATGTGGATAAATTATTAATAAAAAGCTTGATCAAAATGATTAAAGTAGATCTATAAAAGTTTTCCAAAGAAAAGTCGCAATTTTTACACTATCATTGTGGAAAACTTTATTTTAAAATTGATCCTCACTGGATCAACAGAGAAATACAGTACGATCTCTCCTTATATAAAGGTAAATGTAACTACCTTGTTAAGATTAGAACGGCTTTTATTCAATGCTTATAATTAACGCGACTATTGTGTGTTTTTTATTGACTTTGTGTGTGCTTCTCTATAACATCTCGCGCTCGCAATGGCACCTGTGCCAGGATCGCGACCTGCATAGGATGTTTTAACTTTTAACCGATCGGATGGAATATAGTTATGAAAAGAACTTTTCAACCTAGCGTTCTTAAGCGTAAACGTACTCACGGTTTCCGTGCACGTATGGCGACTAAAAATGGTCGTAAAGTTTTAGCACGTCGTCGTGCTAAGGGCCGTAAGGTTCTTTCTGCTTAATATAGTGGAAGACTTTCGCTTTGGTAGGGAGTTACGTCTGTTAACTCCCTCACACTACTCCCGCATCTTCAATGAGCCTGCACGCGCAGCAAATCAACACTTTACTCTTTTAGCAAAACGAAATGATTTAGACCATCCACGTCTTGGTTTAACCATAGCTAAAAAACGCGTTAAAAAAGCAGTACAACGTAATCGCATTAAACGACTTGCCCGTGAAAATTTCCGCTTAAACCGCCATCAACTCGACAATATTGATATTGTTTTAATGGTTAAAACTGGCGTTGATGAATTATCTAACGAAGAGTTGCATAAGCAATTAACTAAGCTTTGGCGCAAAATTAATGAGCGTTGCCAACCTGGCTATAAGCCAAAACCACGCCCTAATCACTGGCAAAAAAACAAAAACGCAAAAAAACCGAATAACAAAGCCTAATAAACCTGTTGTTGCATAGCAAAACTAGGCAAATTTAGGTAAAGTTAGCTCACCTTTTAATCAGGCACTTTTTCATTAAATGCACTTTTTATTTGCTCTGCCGAGTAATCTGATGATCTTAATTATTAAGGTATATCAAAAACTACTCAGTCCACTGCTTGGCCAAAACTGTCGTTTTACCCCGACATGCTCAAGTTATGCGATAGATGCAATAAAAATACATGGATTTGTAAAAGGGAGTTGGTTCGCAGCGAAACGCATTATAAAATGTCACCCTTTGCATCCAGGTGGGGATGATCCCGTGCCTGATAAACAAAATTCACTTAAACAACACCGCGAGAAATAAGAGCTGTTATGGAATCACAACGCACGTTTTTATTTATCGGTTTTCTTTTGGTAAGTTTTCTTTTATTCCAACAATGGAATATGGATAACAACCCACAAGTAAATACCGAGACAAGTGCTACAACGCAAACATCTACAAACCAGTCTGCCAACAATGACTTTGTTCCACAGTCATCAACTGGCGACTTACCTGTAGCGAACGTCGCAAACTCACGTCAAATTATTGATGTAACAACCGATGTATTTTCTGTAAAACTTGATACCTTTGGTGGCGATATCATCGAAACCAAGCTATTAAATTTCAAAGAAAAAATCGATAGCGATAACCCATTTATGTTGCTTGGCGTGTTAGACGGCAATCAATATTTCTCACAAAGTGGCTTAATTGGTTTACACGGACCAGATGCATCATCTGACGGTCGTCCAACATACCAAGCAGCACAAACAAGTTACCAGCTAAAAGGTGATGAGCTACGTGTACCACTTACATTTGTTAAAGACGGTGTTAGCTATACCAAAACATATATTTTCACAGCGGGTCGTTACGATGTTGCCGTTGAATATCAAATTGCTAACAACACAGCTGAAACAAAGCAAGTTCAGTTATTTACGCAAATTAAGCGTTCGATCACCGAAAAAGGTGGCATGATTGACCAAACATATTTAGGTACAGCTTACGGTACAGCAGAAGAGCCTTACGAAAAGTACAGCTTTGATGACATTAAAGAGCGTGACCTAAATATTAACACTACAACGGGTTATATCAGTTTTATCCAGCACTACTTTGTAAGTGCATGGGTACCAAACCAAGAGCAACAAAACAACATTTACACTAAGGCTCGCAGCGATAATTCAGTTATTATCGGTTTAAAAGGCCCACTAGAAAACGTTGCAGCAAATAGCACGCATACAATTAGCTCTACGTATTATATGGGTCCTAAAGATTCTGCTACGCTTGAAGCGTTACAAACAGACTTAGACCTAACCGTAGACTACGGCTGGTTATGGTTTATTTCACAACCTCTACACTCATTACTAATGTGGTTATACGGCTTAATTGGTAGCCTAGGCTTAGCAATCATCGCGATTACCGTTATCGTGAAAATGGTGCTTTACCCACTTACTAAAGCCCAGTACACCTCAATGGCTAAAATGCGTAACCTTCAGCCAAAAATTATGGCGCTGAAAGATCGTTACGGCGATGACCGTCAGAAGATGGGTCAAGCAATGATGGAAATGTACCGCAAAGAAAAAGTTAACCCTATGGGTGGCTGTTTCCCACTATTGCTACAAATGCCAATCTTCCTAGGTTTATTCTATGTATTTATGGAATCAGTAGAAATTCGTCACACTGAATTCTTATACCTAAATGACTTAGCAGCGATGGACCCATACTTCATCTTACCAATTCTATTTGGTGCAAGTATGTTCCTTATGCAAAAGCTGCAGCCAATGACGGTTACAGATCCAATGCAGCAGAAAATGATGACTTGGATGCCGGTAATGTTCTCAGTATTCTTTATCTGGTTCCCATCAGGTCTTGTAATGTACTGGTTAGTATCTAACTTAATTTCAATTGCTCAGATGCTATACATCTACAAAGGCATGGAAAAGAAAGGTATCTCGGTTAAATCATAAACCGAACTAAATAAATGAAAGGCGACACAGTGTGTCGCCTTTTTTATGCGTGCCAGTTACAATATAAGTAACTAAAGCTATCAATTCATCTCTATGTTCAATCAAGATACCATCGTTGCTCAAGCAACGGCGCCCGGCAAAGGCGGTGTAGGCATTATTCGCGTTTCTGGCAAACTATCACAACAAGTTGCTGAAAAAGTCTTAGGCAAATGCCCAAAACCGCGCTATGCCGATTATCTATCATTTAATACCTTGCAAGGCGAACAACTCGATCAAGGTATTGCGCTGTACTTTAAAGGTCCTAATTCTTTTACTGGTGAAGACGTACTTGAGCTTCAAGGTCATGGTGGCCCAGTAATTATTGATATGCTGCTGCGCGAAATCACGCAAATTGACGGTGTGCGTTTAGCTAAACCCGGTGAATTTAGTGAGCGTGCATTTTTAAACGACAAGATGGATTTAACCCAAGCTGAGGCGATTGCTGATTTAATTAATGCAAACTCAGAGCAAGCAGCTAAAAGTGCCCTACACTCGCTGCAAGGTCAATTTTCTAAACATATCGACACGCTAGTAGAACAAGTTATTCACCTGCGTATGTATGTTGAAGCTGCCATTGATTTCCCCGATGAAGAAATCGACTTTTTATCTGACGGTAAAGTCGCGAACGATTTAAATGCGATTATTGAACAACTTGATAACGTAACCGCACAAGCCAAACAAGGTGCGATTATGCGTGAAGGTATGCGCGTAGTAATTGCTGGCCGCCCTAACGCGGGGAAATCAAGCCTGCTTAATGCCCTTGCTGGCCGTGAAGCAGCCATTGTTACAGATATTGCCGGTACTACCCGTGACGTACTACGTGAACACATCGATATTGACGGTATGCCATTGCATATTATCGACACCGCAGGTCTGCGTGAAAGCCCAGATGTAGTTGAACAAATTGGTATTGAGCGCGCTTGGCAAGAAATTAATCAAGCCGATCGCGTATTGTTTATGGTTGATAGCACCGAAACAAACGAAACCGATCCTGCAAAAATTTGGCCTGAATTTGCTGAGAAATTACCACAAGGTATGGGCATCAGCGTTATTCGAAATAAAGCCGATCTATCAGGTGAAAACATCAAAATTGATGACTCTGCTAACACACCTGTACTGAGCGTGAGCGCTAACAGTGGCGAAGGCGTTGAACTGGTTAAATCACACCTTAAACAAATCATGGGTTTCCAAGGCGCTACTGAAGGCAGCTTTATGGCACGCCGCCGTCACCTTGATGCATTAGAAAGTGCAGCGTATCACCTAGCAACAGGCAAAGATCAGTTAGAAATGCACATTGCCGGTGAAATATTAGCAGAAGAGCTGCGTTTAACCCAACAATATCTCAACGAGATCACCGGCGAATTTACCTCTGATGATTTGCTTGGCAAAATCTTCAGCTCATTCTGTATTGGTAAATAAATAGCGTCAAAATGTTAAAAGGCCAGCAATTGCTGGCCTTTTATATTGTTCTAACTAAGCTCTTGATGAGCTGCCACTTCACCTTTTTGCCAATAAACACTAAAACGCTGATCGTACTTATTAAATTGAGCATTTTGCTTAATACATTTACGCACAATTTTAATCATGCTTCCCTCACCTGCAACCCACACAAGCCCGTCTCGCATCATGGTTTGCTGTGCTTGCAATGCGATTACTAATTTATGTACTGAATCAAAGTTAAACACATCAACTTTTGCAGTTAAGTGGTTGTTTAAGTACTCGGTGCTGCCATTAAGCAAGTAAACATGTGTTTTAACAATGCTAGCGGACTCTTCTATTCGCCTTGCAATAGCGGGCAGTGCTGTATTATCACCTATCAATATTTGATGCGCGTAGCTGTTATCGGTGGTAATCGATGATCTGGGTCCTGCAACAATTAAGCTATCCCCCAACTTTGTATTGCAAGCCCAATTACTTGCAACACCGCCAGAATGCTTTTCAAAATCTATGGTTAACCGGTTAGTAATATGAGAGAAATAACGCGGCGTGTAATTTCGCATAATGGTTTCACCGTTAATCTCGTCAAAAACAAGCTTTACATGATCATCAAAATTAGGTGACACAAAATTACTTAGTGATTCTCCACTAAATACAATTCGTATAAATTGCTCACCAATATGCTGAATATCCTCTACAAAAACATCGCGAAAAAGCACATCAAGAAATACCCGCTCACCATTACTAACAACGTCTTCCAACTGCATTACTACTCCTTAGTTATTTTGCCCGTAGATGAGATAAAAAAGTGTCGCTGTCATAACTGTTATGAAAGACACCTCGATTAATAAGCTCTGGTACCAATTTATCGAGCGCTAAATTTAACGAACTGGTAGCGCCTCCGGGTAATAAAATAACGCCATCTATCGCGCCATCATTAAACCAATCCGCTATTTCGTCTGCTGCTTGTGATACGGTACCGATAATTTGCCAATGAGATGATGCAGCCACTTCAGGCGATTTAAGCAGTTCATCTACCGTGATCGGTTGCTGCTCTATTTTGTTACGTAATAACTGTGCATGTGTGCGACTGCGAGGTGCAACTGATACTGGCTGTAACATTGCTGCACATATCACGGCATCGCTCGCCAGTGTCGATACATCAATTCCTGTTGCTTGCTTAATAAAGCCAATACGTTTACTTAAGCTTTTGCTTGATTGTGTCTCGCTATAAAGCTGTTTAGCCTGAGCCTCAGATTCTGCTAAAAACAAACTTACTCCCGATAGCACACGAATATCTGACTCATCACGTCCAAGCTTGTTCGCTCTTTGCCTTAGCTCATTCCTGAGCGAAATAGCGACTTGTTTATTTGGTGTTGCGGCGAATATGGCATGAGCCACTGTTGCAGCAAATTCTTTACCTGTATCCGATGCGCCCGCTTGTACAATAGGCAAGGTTTCATCTTTAAATGCAGGTATTGAAAGCGGTCCCGCCACCTTAAAGTAATTACCATTGTGGTTTATCGGCTGAATTTGCGTACTGTTCGCGTACTGGCCTGTATCACGATTGAAACACAGTGAATGATTGGGAAAGCTTTGCCATAATGATTTTACAATCTCTGTGAATTCTGCCGCTTGTGTATACTTTTCGTCTGCTGGTGGCATCACCTCAAGACCAAAGTTTTGCTGACCATCCAATGCAGTAACAATATTCCACGCGATGCGCCCTTTGCTGATCCAATTTAAAGACTGTAGTTGACGAGCAACATGAAATGGCTGATTAAATGTAGTGGAAGCGGTCGTTATCAGACCAATGCGCTGCGTATGAGTCGCAACCGCGGTTAATAATAACGTCGGATCAAGGCCACTAAATCCCGGTGAGTTTTCTAGCTCAGCATAATCAACAAATAACGAATCTGGTCGAAACACAAAATCGAGTTTGAGTGCTTCTGCACGCTTTGCTAAATCAATGTAATAGTCGATATCGTAAAAGGCTTCGATTTGTGAATCGGATTGCCGCCAACTTGAACCAGAAACCCAAGTAGGCGCCAATGACAGCCCGATGATCATTGATTTATTAGTCATTTCCCAACTCCATACTAAGTTTTGATGTACTGTGTAACGGCACGATCAAAGGGGATTGTGTAGTTTCATCAAAATGCACATGAGCTTTAATGCCGAATACGTCTTGCAACAGCTCGCTTGTAATAACGTCTATTGGCGACCCAGTTACAACTATTTTTCCGGCTTTCATCACAATTAAATGATCAGCAAAGCGTGCAGCCTGATTTAAATCGTGCAGCACCATTACTATTGTATGCTTATGCATATGATTAAGGGTTTGGCACAGCGCTAACACATCTAGCTGATGTGAAATATCAAGAAAAGAGGTAGGCTCATCCATCAAAATAGTCGCCGCAGATTGCGCTAATACCATTGCAATCCATGCACGTTGGCGCTGACCACCAGAAACGCTATTGAGCTGTTTATCAGCAATATCGAGTAAATCGGTTTGCCGCAGCGCATGAGTAATAGCTAATTGGTCTTGCTCACTGTTGTTCTGAAACCAGTTTTGATAGGCATAACGCCCCCGGGATACAAGTTCTTTAATTGTTATACCCGACGGCGAATGCGGGTTTTGTGGTAAAAAAGCAAGTCGCTTCGCCCGTGTTTTAGGCTTCAATTGCGCCAAGTTTTCTTCTTCAAAAATCACCATGCCGTTATGCGGTGTGGTTACATTTGCCAGTAAGTTAAGTAATGTCGACTTACCACACCCATTTGGGCCAACAATCATAGTAACTTTGCTGGCGGGAATGGTGATATTTAAGTTTTTAATAATAGGTGTATTGCCGTAGTTAAACGACAAGTTAGCCGCTACAAATTTATCTGCTAAGTTAAAATCGATCATCTCGCTAACACTTCTCTTAATTAATGCTGTTTGCGCGTTAGCAACATTAGTAAGTACACCCCACCAAATACACCAACAACCCGACCAACAGGTAAAACATAAAAATCCGCTAGCAATAAGCCAATTAAATCGGATAACACAAGTAACAAAGCACCAATCAGTGCACTGGTAAAAATGGGTAGTGTGCGTTTAGCAAGCAACAGACGTTTTGCAATATGAGCAGAAGCTAAGGCAATAAATGCAATTGGCCCGACAGAGCCAGTCGCGAGAGCAGCTAAAATAATCGCGATCAGCAATAAACAGTTATTGGTAACACGTACGTTTACACCCAAACAATGAGCGGTTTGCATGCCCATTTCAATCAAGCTTGCTGCACGGGAAAAATACACCGCAATCGGAAGTAATATAAACACCGCGAACATCGGCATTAAAGCGTGAAACCAAGTACGTGCAGAGAGTGAGCCAGCTAACCAAATATTTGCATGAGCGGTATTGTCTAAATTCCCTTTAACCAATAACAAACCATTTATTGCGCTTAAGGTTGCACCAACGCCAATACCAATTAACACCAACTGATTGCGATCAAAACCATGATCTTTTTTTGCCAATAGAAAAACCAATAACGCAACGCTCAACCCACCCAAAACAGAAAACAAAGCAATACCAAGTAAGTTATGTTCAAAGAAAACAAAATGAGTAATCGCGCCAGTCGCTGCCCCAGTGGTGAACCCAATAATATCTGGTGAACCCAGTGGATTTTTTGATAACGATTGAAAAATAGCGCCCGAAATAGCGAGTGCGCCGCCGGCGAAACATGCCGTTAAAGCGCGGGGTAAGCGAATATCGAACACTATTTTCTCAACAAAGGGAGAATTAGATTGATTCAACAACACCTGCAAAAGAGTTGCAAAATCAAGTGTCATTTTACCTTGCATCAAATGCAGTAGCATGGCGCAACATAACAAAACGATTAAACCAAAACACAATAGCCAATCGCGTGGCACAATTAACCAAGACATGTTTGCTAACGTAAAAGTAAACTCTTTATTAATCGCAGTCATAGCTTGGCCAAAGTGCGATTGCGCACCAATAAAACGAAGAATGGGCCGCCAATTAGCGATAACATAATACCCACGCTTACTTCAGCAGGATAAACAAGCACACGTCCAAGAATATCGGCGAGCAACGTTAACAATGCCCCCAGTATTATTGTTACCAAAAGCAATTTATTAATATTGTTGCCGACAAAATATCGCGCTATATGAGGCGCACATAAACCAATAAACGACAAGGGCCCCGCGGCTACCGTTGCAGAGCCGCTAAGTAATACAATCACTGCAAAAGTCGCTAACACGGTTTGTTTAACGTCAACACCATTGGCAACCGCTGTTTCATTTCCCAACATCAACATATCAATGTCTTTTGCAATGCGAAAAGCAATTACTAAACAGACTAACGTGAGTATTAAAGTAAGTACTAAGGTGCTGTAACCACGCCCAGCTAACGAACCAACGATCCAATGACGATACTGATCAAACACAGACAAATCGCTATTAACGGTGATGATTTGTGTTACTGAAAAAAACATCGCTGTGAGTGCTACACCAGCCAGAATCAATTTAAGTTTATCGCCATTAGTTTGCTGCCTGATGGCAAATATATACACTAGGTATGACGCAACGCCTGCACCTAGCATTGCCGCAATGTAACGAATAAAAATTGAGTGACTTTGTAACACCGCAATAACCAGTGCAACCGCTAAACTGGCACCAGCATTTATGCTTAGTAATCCAGGTTCTGCTAATGGATTACGCGTAAGTACCTGAATGAATAATCCGGCAACCGCAAGTCCTGCCCCTACCGTTAATGCCAGAAAAGTGCGTGGAATACGCAAGTGGAAAACCAATAAATGATCGGTATTTGATGCATCAAAGGCTAACAAGGTATTCACCATATTTGCGATCGTAACGGTCTGATTGCCAACACATAAGCTGATTACAACAAGCAACAAGGCAAACATCAGCCAAACAACTGATAACTTAATTTTCATAACCGTTTATTTATCAGAGAGGTTTAGTCGCAAAGTCGCGTTTAATTTGGTGTATAACTTCAAGTGCACTGTAATAGTCGATGCGAAAAGAGTTCGCACCTAATGCATATACTTGTTTGTTTTTGATTGAATTGAGGTTTTGTAATACAGGATCATTCAATACCCGTGATACCGCGGAAGAATCGACTCGTAGTAAAAAGGTGGTATCGCCCTTTAATTGACTCAATTTTTCATACTCTGCGCGAACAAAATCACCTGTGGCTTTTGTTCCTGAGTGCCAATCTGCATTAGGCTCTTCCAGTTTAAAACCAAGAGATGCTAAAAGCTGACCGTGTGCACTTTTTACCGTCGCAATGGGATTGGTAATACCCGGCCCATTGTAGCTAATGATATTGACCAGTCCTGATGGGATCGTTATTTCATTTTTTGCTTGAGTTAATACACGTTCAAACTGCTGTATTACAGCATCAGTTTGAGATTCTACCCCTAACCCTTGTGCTAATTGCTGCGCCAATTGTTGCCAAGTAAGCACGCCATAATCTACCGTTATTACTGGCGCAATCATTTTAAGTTCATCAATATGAGCGAGCGCTGAGTCAGCGCCATTTACGGATACAATAATTAAATCGGGTTGCTGTAAAAATGCTGCTTCTAAGTCAACTTGTCCTGCGGGCCAAAGTGGCGCTACTTTCTTTGCTTGAGCAACGTTTTGCCATTGCGCAAAGAAATTGGCCGTTGCAGTTTGAGCACTCGCAATCACTGGTGCATCCATCGCTAATAAAGTGCCGGTAACAGTAACCGAAGTGGATAAAATACGTTTTGGCTTTGCAACTATCTCAGTTGTTGAGCCATCCGCATTAACAAAATAGCGAGGAAATTCAGTTGCAAATACAATATTACAAAATTGACCAAAGACTAGAGAACCAATAAAAAGATAACGGAATAAACTTACACAACGACTGAGAAACATAGCATTTATTTTAAATGATAATTATTCTCATATTTTTACAAATAATTCTGCTTACAACATTCTTTTAAATGGCAAAAACATTCGTAAGTGTGCCAACTTATACTTTCTTTTTAACCGATTTAGGTGAAACACCAAAATAACGTTTAAACGCTGTTGAAAAGCTATTAGGTGTTGAATAACCCGCAACTTCTGAGGCTTTACTCACATTTCCTTGCCCATTTTTAAGCATTTCATAGGCCATTTCGAGTTTAGCCTGCACAACAAAGTCTGAAATTGTAACGCCAAAGGCTAACTTAAAATGTCTTTGCAAGGTTGTTTTAGATAAATGAAATTGCGCTGCGATAAGATCGTTAGTAAGTGGTGTTGCTAAGTTTTCAAATACCCAGCGCTTTACTTGTTGCATTTTAAGGTAGCTATCACTTGAAAGAGTACGATGCATCGCTTCATTATGATTATTACGCTTCAAGTAAGATAAGCCTTCTAATAGCAGCTCAATAGCGCGACTTTCTAAATAAAGCCCCGTTAGATCCGCGCTAATCGCTGGTGGGTCGATCATTTGATTCACTATGGCAATAGCATGATCGGATAACGGCCAATGACAATGAGCTAAATGCGGTAAATAGTCGTTTAATGCCAACCCTGAATGATCAAGCCATGCGGCACTAAAACCAATAGTTATACGCTTGGTGTAACAGTTTAAATGAGAATTCCGTGTAAATTGATCTGCTTGATTTAGATAAACAGCCGCAGCACACACTTTAGCGTTATCTCGATTATCAAGTTCTAGATGATGAGAACCAAAATGTAGCGACAAACGCCCTTCTAATACAATAAACAATCGCAATCCAGCATCAAGTGATGCAAACCAGGTGCAATCATGTTGCTCATGTTGTGCACCAAAATGAAAACTTAAACCAGGCCGTAAGTTATAGTTTTCATAAGGCCTCATAACCAATGGCTTTGCTGCGCTGGATTTAAAATGACCCATACTTTACTTATTATTCCGTACTTGAAAATTACTTTGACCTAGCTTTTTTAATAATAATGCAAGGCGATCTAAACGCCATGATCTGAGCTCATCTACCCTCGCTTGACGAATGGTATAGCCCTTTCCTGTTTGCGTATTAATCGCAAATAAGTGATACTTATTCGCCTCTAGGTTTGATTCTTGCGCTATAAAATCTGTCATAGAGCCAGTTTCAACCAAACGAACAAACTCACCTTCTTTGATCCGATAAAAATCAATCACTACATATCACCAATATAGATATTACATATTGCCATTTTGTCACAAAGCGATCGAAAAAACAGATCAAACTCCGTTTTGCCATGCTAAAAGACCGACATTTTTTAGAATATTTGGATCTTAAAACCAATTAGTTAGATCTAATAAAAAAGCCGATCTCGCGCCGCATTGAATAGATCTATCCACAACGTGATTAAACTTGATGTTTTAATCAATGCTAAATGAATTTATATAGCCTTTGCTAAGGAGTAATAAAGAGGTTAACAACGAGTTTTACACAGATTGATCGCAAATTTATCAAAACATTCTAAATAATAAAAAACATTAAATAACAACAACCTAAATAAAATACGCTGATTAAACAAACAAACTATTTATATCCACTGTGAATAAGATCTTTTAACTAAGCTATTTATACCTTAAGATCGAGAAAAATACCTGATCAACTCATCATGAAAAATCTAAGCATTATTGTTGGTAGCCAAATGGGTTCAGCGGAATATGTCGCTGAACAGATCAAAGAGGCGTTAGTAGAACATGACATTCATGCCACTGTGCACGAGCATCCTGTGCTTTCAGAGGTCAAAGATAATGCTTGGTTAATATGCACTTCAACTCATGGTGCAGGTGAGTTACCAGATAACATTCAAAGCTTTGCGTCTGATTTAGCTGAAGTAGAACAACTTACACATCTAACATATGCGGTGATAGGTTTAGGCGATTCTAGCTATGATCAGTTTAATCAGGCAGCAAAAGACCTAGATCAACACCTTGCTAGTAAAGGCGCTGTAAAGCTTGTTGATCGCTTAGAAGTTGACGCCCAATCGGAAGAATTGCCTGAAGATATTGCACTGGCTTGGCTTCCGCAGTTGTTAGCCAAGTTATAATCACTGCACTAGACTATTGATCATATAAAAAGGTTATTCACAATTTTTAATATATTTAGATCGAAATGTGGATAACCCTTGATCTAACCTTGTATTTATAGATGATTATGCATTGGATAGAATTTTCACTTAATCGAGATGTTGATAACTAGGTAAGTTGATCAGCGCTTTTAAAGTACTTGATCCGATCATATCAACACCAATTGATCTAACTTAACTTACTGAAAGTAAAGTTTTAGTTAGAGTTATCAACAGAAACAGGGCTACTATATAATAGAAATAACAAGATCTTTCTAAAGATCATTTATTTTATATTAGATCAGTTCTTTAGATCGTGTTCATTATTTAATCGTTTCACTTCTTAGAATTTCTAGGTAGAATACGCATCCTTTCAAAATCTAACTCGGATATTACGCAGGATCCTTTACATGCTATTTCATGAACAATTTGACGTTATTGTTGTTGGTGGTGGACATGCTGGTACAGAAGCAGCACTTGCTTCTTCACGCATGGGAATGAAAACATTACTGTTGACTCATAATATTGATACTTTAGGTCAAATGTCATGTAATCCTGCGATCGGTGGGATCGGTAAAGGCCATTTGGTTAAAGAAATCGATGCACTTGGTGGCGCTATGGCACAAGCGATCGATAAAGGTGGCATTCAATTTAGAACGCTTAATTCTTCTAAAGGCCCAGCGGTACGTGCTACACGAGCACAAGCTGATAGAAAGCTTTACAAAGAAGCGATTCAGCAAACCTTGCAAAACCAAGAAAACCTCACCATTTTCCAACAATCGTGTGATGATCTCATCGTTGATGGCGATACCGTAAAAGGTGTTGTGACACAAATGGGGCTTAAATTTGAAGCGCCAAGCGTGGTTTTAACTGTTGGCACTTTCTTAGGTGGTACAATTCACATTGGTATGGAAAACTTTAGCGGTGGTCGTGCTGGTGATCCACCTTCTATTGCCCTTGCTAAACGCTTACGTGAATTGCCATTCCGTGTTGATCGTTTAAAAACAGGTACGCCGCCACGTATTGATGCACGTACTGTTGATTTTTCGGTAATGCAGCCTCAACCTGGTGATACGCCAACACCTGTATTCTCATTTATGGGTAAACAATCGGATCACCCAACGCAGATCCCGTGCTATATCACTTACACTAATGAAAAAACGCATGACGTTATTCGCAATAACCTTGATCGTTCACCAATGTATGCTGGTGTAATTGAAGGCATCGGCCCACGTTATTGCCCATCGATTGAAGATAAGATCATGCGTTTTGCAGACAAAGACAAGCACCAGATCTTTGTTGAGCCTGAAGGCCTTACTACACACGAATTATATCCAAATGGTATTTCGACAAGTTTACCGTTTGATGTGCAAATGCAGATCGTAAGATCGATTAAAGGCTTTGAAAATGCCCATATTTGCCGCCCAGGTTATGCAATTGAATATGATTTCTTCGATCCACGTGATTTAAAGCAGTCTTTAGAAACTAAGTTTATCAACGGCTTATTCTTTGCTGGCCAAATTAACGGTACTACTGGTTATGAAGAAGCTGGTGCTCAGGGCTTAATTGCAGGTATGAATGCTGCGTTACAAGTACAAGGCAAAGATGCTTGGACACCACGCCGTGACGAAGCATACACAGGTGTACTGATTGATGACTTAGCAACGCTTGGTACAAAAGAACCGTACCGCATGTTCACAAGCCGTGCTGAATACCGTTTATTATTACGTGAAGATAATGCCGATCTACGTTTAACAGCGAAAGGCCGTGAACTTGGCTTAGTTGACGATGCTCGTTGGCAGGCATTCAACGAAAAGATCGAAGTGATGGAGCTTGAGTCTCAACGCTTAAAAGATACGTGGATCCATAAAGATCACCCAGCACTTGAAAATGTTAATGCCTTACTAAAAATGCCATTAACGCGTGAAGCAAGTCTTGCTGATCTGGTTAAGCGCCCTGAAGTAAATTACAACGATCTGGTTGCGATTGATGGCTTAGCACCTGAAACGAATAATGCACAAGCTCACGAACAAGTTGAGATTCAAATTAAGTACGCAGGTTATATTGCACGTCAGCAAGACGAAATTGATAAGCAATTGCGCCATGAGAATACCTTATTGCCAGCTGATTTTGATTACAGCAAGGTATCGGGTTTATCAAATGAGGTTGTTGCCAAGTTAACTGATGTACGACCAACCACTATCGGCCAAGCATCGCGAATTTCAGGTATAACACCTGCGGCAATTTCGCTATTATTAGTGTACTTAAAAAAACAAGGTTTATTACGCAAATCAGCTTAGTGCTGATTTGCTGCTTTCTGGGTTCATTACGTGATTCGCAATAAATTAGATGCCTTATTGGCAAAAACATCCATTTCATTATCTGAAACGCAAAAACAGCAATTGGTTAGTTATGTTGAGATGCTTGATAAGTGGAATAAAGCTTACAACTTAACTTCTGTTCGTGATCCACAAGAAATGGTGGTTAAACACATTCTTGATTCACTGGTTGTGGCACCGCATTTAGACGGCAATCACTATATTGATGTTGGTACGGGCCCTGGCTTACCGGGTGTGGTATTAGCAATTGCTCATCCTGATAAACAATTTGTGTTATTAGATAGCCTTGGCAAACGCATTCGTTTTTTAAATCAAGTTAAGCTAAATTTAAAGCTTAAAAATATCACTCCGGTGCAATCTCGCGTTGAAGAATATCAACCAGAACAACCATTTGATGGCGTTTTAAGTCGTGCCTTTGCATCTTTGCAAGATATGGTAGACTGGTGTCAGCACTTAGTGGATCACTCTGGTCGTTTTATTGCGCTAAAAGGGCAATTTCCTGAACAAGAAATTGACCAATTACCGGCCTCGATTGAATACCAAGATAAAGTAGTATTAACAGTGCCTGAGCTGGATGCCGAAAGGCATTTAATAATTCTAAAAAAGAACTAATTTGTTAGGGGACACCGTGGCTAGAATCATTGCAATTGCAAACCAAAAAGGTGGGGTTGGCAAAACCACCACTGCGGTAAATTTAGCAGCGTCAATGGCTGCTACTAAGCGTAAAGTGCTGTTAATCGACCTCGATCCACAAGGTAATGCGACTATGGGTAGCGGCGTCGACAAATACGATGAAATTGCCACTACTTACGATCTGCTTGTTGAAGAAAAGCCTTTCGATGAAGTTGTTATTAAAGAAACCTCTGGCGAATATCACTTAATCGCAGCAAACGGCGACGTAACTGCTGCTGAAGTGAAGCTAATGGAGATGTATGCGCGAGAAATTCGCTTGCGCAACGCGCTTGAAAAAATAGCCGACCAGTACGAGTTTATCTTTATTGACTGCCCTCCTTCGCTAAACATGTTAACGGTAAATGCAATGGCCGCAGCAGACTCGGTACTTGTGCCGATGCAATGCGAGTATTTTGCATTAGAAGGTTTAACTGCGCTGATGGATACCATTACGCAGCTTGCTAAACTAGTAAATCCAAAATTAGAAATTGAAGGCATCTTGCGAACCATGTACGATCCGCGTAATCGTCTAGCAAATGACGTGTCTGACCAATTAAAACAACATTTTGGTGAAAAAGTATACCGCACGGTAATCCCTCGTAATGTACGCTTAGCTGAAGCGCCAAGTTTTGGTGCACCGGCAATGTACTACGATCGCGCATCAAGTGGTGCTAAAGCATATCTTGCATTAGCCGGAGAAATGCTGCGTCGTAAAGAGAAAAAAAGTCAGGCCGTTGCTTAATTTCTGAGGAATATGAATGTCTCCTAAAAAACGTGGTTTAGGGCGCGGCTTGGATGCCCTGTTAACATCTGCAAAACCAAAAGCGCAAGATGTTCAAGGTCAATCAGTCGTGCAAACTGACGGTGTAAATGAATCTGCGAAAGCGACGCCGCCAAGTGAGCTACAAAAACTCCCGATTGAATTCTTACATCCAGGAAAATATCAACCGCGTAAAGACATGTCAGAAGAGGCGCTCGAAGAACTGGCCTCTTCAATCCGCGCACAAGGGGTGATTCAACCAATTGTGGTGCGTCCAATTGCACATAATAGCTACGAAATTATCGCCGGTGAACGTCGCTGGCGTGCGGCACAACTTGCTAAATTGGAAGTTGTTCCTTGCTTAATCAAAGAAGTGCCTGACGAAGCGGCTGTTGCCATTGCATTAATTGAAAATATTCAACGTGAAGACTTAAATGCGATGGAAGAAGCGGTTGCTCTTGACCGTTTATTGAACGAATTTGAGCTGACACATCAACAAGTTGCTGATGCTGTTGGTAAATCACGTACAACCGTGACTAATTTGCTGCGTTTAAATAATCTCAATGAAGATGTTAAACGTTTACTCGAGCACGGCGACATTGAAATGGGTCATGCC
The DNA here is from genome assembly GCF_044005875.1 of Pseudoalteromonas sp. XMcav1-K. Lineage (NCBI taxonomy): Bacteria > Pseudomonadati > Pseudomonadota > Gammaproteobacteria > Alteromonadales > Pseudoalteromonadaceae > Pseudoalteromonas > Pseudoalteromonas sp. XMcav1-K. Next base: position 50,186 of record NZ_JBIPJE010000025.1, read on the forward strand.
CGCTGTTTATTAGCACTTGACGGTGAAGACCAGTCGGCCACTGCGCGTATCGTAGTCGCAAAAGCACTTACTGTGCGTGAAACAGAAAAACTAGTGCGTTCAGTACTTGAACCAAAGTCTGAAGCGCAACCAAAAGAAAAAGATCCAGATGTATTGCAGTTAGAACAGCAGCTTGCTCAAAACTTAGGGGCTAAAGTTGAAATTAACTACAATCAGAAAGGAAAAGGTAAACTGGTTATTTCGTATACCTCTCTTGATGAACTTGACGGTATTTTAGAGAAAATTAATTAACGTTATATTAATTTTCGATATACATTTCATTAATATTAACTAATAGTCTAAAAATACCTTAAATTTTGCATAAAAATCACGGTTTAAAGCCTGTTTATGCACCTTCCAAAAGCCTATAAATAAACGGCTTTCAAGTTGCAAATCTGGCAAAAATAAGTATAATTTTGCCAGTTTTTTGTACCCTGTTTCATTGTGTATCGTGAAGGTTGATTATTTTTGTGGCAAATTCTTTAGCAAAACCTTTACGAACCAAAGCACTGAAGTTTATTTATTTGCAGGGCGTAGTAGCACTTGTGAGTGCGTTAGTAGTTTGGCTTGGTTGGGGAGTGTTAGCGGGTAAATCGGCGTTAATTGGCGGATTTGTCGCGTTGCTTCCCAATTTTGTATATACCCTTTATGCGTTTCGCTTTGCAGGGGCCAGACAAGTACAACAAGTATATTCCTCGATTAAACGAGGAGCTGGATTAAAGTATTTATTAACCATTTTGCTATTCGCATTGGTACTTAAGTCGTCAACAGTGGTGTTGTTACCATTTTTCTCGGTTTATGTGTTGGTGATGATTGTGAGCTGGTTTGCACCGATTTTTTTTCATTAACTTTTGGGATAAAACATGGCTGAAGAAGTAACTCTATCGAGTCACATTCAGCACCACTTAACAAATGCTAAGATGTGTTCGACCGATGCTGGTCTTGCCTTCAACAAAGCATGTGCTGACAGTGGTTTCTGGACGTGGCATATCGATACCCTTGCTTGGTCTATCGGATTAGGGATCTTATTTTTATGGATCTTCCGTAGTGCAGCAAACAAAGCAACTACCGGTGTACCGGGTAAATTTCAATGTTTCATTGAAATGATTGTTGAGTTTGTTGGTGACAACGTACGTGACACTTACCATGGTAAGAGCGCGTTAATTGCACCACTTGCATTGACCATCTTTGTTTGGGTTTTCTTAATGAACCTAATGGACTTAATTCCTGTTGACTTCTTACCTGCATTTGCTGGCTTTGTTGGCGAAACGGCATTTGGTATGGATTCACATGATGTCTACATGAAGATAGTACCAACCACAGATATTAATATGACTGCTGCATTAGCATTAGGCGTATTCTTCCTGATGATTGGCTACTCAATTAAAATTAAAGGCATCAAAGGTTTCATCGCTGAACTTACGCTTCACCCTTTCAGCACTAAGAACAAGATCGGTATGTTGTTCTTAATCCCGTGTAACCTTTTATTAGAAACAATCGCACTAATTGCTAAGCCGTTTTCACTAGCACTGCGTTTGTTCGGTAACCTGTATGCAGGTGAGCTTATCTTCATCCTAATCGGTGCAGTTGGCTTAATGCAGTTACCATTACACTTTATTTGGGCAGTTTTCCATATCTTAGTTATCGTTCTTCAAGCATTCGTATTTATGATGCTGACGATTGTTTACCTAAGCATGGCAAGCTCAGACAACCACTAATTTATACACTTTTTTAATTTAACTTTTAATTTACATTTTGGAGATAAAAATGGAACTAATGATTGGTCTTAAGTACATCGCTGTGGCTCTACTTATCGGTTTCGGTGCTATCGGTACTGCAATCGGCTTCGGTAACATGGGTGGTAAATTCCTAGAAGCATGTGCTCGTCAGCCTGAACTAGCGCCTTCACTACAAGTTAAAATGTTCATCCTAGCTGGTCTTATCGATGCGGTAGCAATGATCGGTGTAGGTATCGCAATGGTATTGTTGTTCGTACTTTAATTTTATTAATCGTTGAACAGCAAACTATTTAAGGAGGAGCGGTCGTGAACTTAACTGCCACTCTAATTGGTGAATTAATTGCGTTTACGGTTTTCGTACTTTTCTGTATGAAATATGTATGGCCACCGCTAAACGGCGCAATTGAAGCTCGCCAGAAAAAAATTGAAGAAGGTTTAGCTGCTACAGACAGAGCTGAAAAAGACTTAGAGCTTGCTCAGCAGAAAGCAGCTGACCAGCTTAAAGAAGCGAAAGCGCAAGCAGCTGACATTATTGAACAAGCTAAAAAGCGTGCGACACAAATCGTTGATGACGAGACATCTCGTGGTCAAGAGGAGCGTCAAGCTATCATTGCTCAAGGTCACTCAGAAGTAGAAGCTGAGCGTAACCGTGCTAAAGAAGAACTACGTAAACAAGTTGCTACTCTAGCAGTTGTTGGCGCAGAGAAAATTTTAGAGCGCGAGATCAATGAAGCGGCACATAGCGACATCGTTGAAAAACTTGTTGCGCAGCTTTAATAGGAGGGTATGAGCATGTCTGAATTGACTACCATCGCTCGCCCATACGCGAAAGCGGCTTTTGACCTAGCGGTTGAAAAAGGTGCTGTAGAAAGTTGGAATGAAATGTTGTTCTTCGCTGGCGCATTAGCTAGCGATGAGCAGGTTAAAGCCCTACTTTCAAGCATCCCATCTGCAAAAGAGCAAGCTGATGTAATCATCAAACTTGGTGCTGAGCAGATCAACGAACTGGGTCAGAATCTTATCAAGCTAATGGCCGAAAATGAGCGTTTAGCCGCTATTCCTGCTGTTGCTAAGTTATATGCTGAGTTTAAATCAGAATATGACAAAGAAATCGACGTTGATGTGGTTTCTGCAACTGAGCTTTCTGCAGAGCAGAAAGCTACTCTTAGCGCAGCATTGGAAAAACGCTTCGCACGCAAAGTTAAGCTGAATTGTAGTGTTGATGCTAACACTATGGGCGGTCTAGTGATTAAAGCTGGCGATACTGTGATTGATGGAACAGTACGCGGCAAGCTAAATCGTCTTTCAACAACACTACAATCGTAATTGGGAAGAAGAGCATGCAACTTAATTCCACTGAAATTTCAGAACTAATCAAAAAACGTATTGAGCAGTTCGAAGTTGTAAGTGAAGCACGTAACGAAGGTACGATTGTATCTGTTACTGACGGTATCATCCGCATTCACGGTCTAGCTGACTGTATGCAAGGTGAGATGATCGAGCTTCCAGGCAACCGTTATGCTATCGCACTAAACCTTGAGCGCGACTCAGTAGGTGCAGTAGTAATGGGTCCATACGCAGACCTTAAAGAAGGCGTAAAAGTACAAGCAACAGGTCGTATCCTTGAAGTACCAGTTGGCCCTAAACTACTTGGTCGTGTTGTAAACACACTAGGTGAGCCAATTGATGGTAAAGGCGCTGTTGAAGCTGCAGGTTTCGAACCTGTAGAAAAGATTGCACCAGGTGTAATCGAGCGTCAATCAGTAGACGAGCCAGTACAAACTGGTTATAAGTCTATCGATGCGATGATTCCAGTAGGTCGTGGTCAGCGTGAGCTAGTAATCGGTGACCGTCAGACTGGTAAAACTGCACTAGCAATCGATGCGATCATCAACCAAAAAGACACAGGCGTTAAGTGTGTGTACGTAGCGGTTGGTCAAAAAGCATCTACAATTGCTAACGTAGTACGTAAGTTAGAAGAGCACGGTGCACTTGAAAACACTATCGTTGTTGTTGCATCTGCTTCTGAATCAGCTGCGCTACAATTCCTAGCGCCATTTGCTGGTTGTACTATGGGTGAATACTTCCGCGACCGCGGTGAAGATGCATTAATCGTATATGATGACCTGTCTAAGCAAGCTGTTGCTTACCGTCAGATCTCACTACTACTTAAGCGTCCACCAGGCCGTGAAGCATACCCTGGTGACGTATTCTACCTTCACTCACGTCTTCTAGAGCGTGCATCACGTGTAAACGCTGATTATGTTGAGAAGTACACTAACGGTGAAGTGAAAGGTAAGACAGGTTCATTAACTGCACTTCCAATCATTGAGACTCAAGGTGGTGACGTATCTGCGTTCGTACCTACAAACGTTATCTCAATCACGGATGGTCAGATCTTCCTAGAAACTGACCTATTCAACGCAGGTATCCGTCCAGCGGTTAACGCTGGTATCTCGGTATCTCGTGTAGGTGGTGCAGCACAAACTAAGATCGTTAAGAAACTAGGTGGTGGTATCCGTCTAGCGCTAGCACAGTATCGTGAACTAGCAGCGTTCTCACAGTTTGCGTCAGACCTTGACGATGCAACTCGTGCTCAATTAGAGCATGGTGAGCGTGTTACTGAGCTAATGAAGCAAAAGCAGTACGCTCCAATGTCTGTTGCTGAAATGTCTCTGTCATTATTCGCTGCTGAAAAAGGTTATCTAAAAGACATCGAAATCAACAAAGTACTTGATTTCGAAGCTGCGTTAATCTCTTTCGCTAACAGTGAATATTCAGCGCTTATGACTGAAATCAACGAAACGGGTAACTACAACGCCGAGATCGAAGCTCAACTTAAAGAGCTTTTAGAAAAGTGTAAATCTACACAAACTTGGTAAGTTATTAATGGTGACTTCGGTCACCACTGATTCGGAGATAAGTCATGGCCGGCGGAAAAGAGATAAAATCACAGATCGGGAGTATTAAAAATACTCAGAAGATCACCAGCGCAATGGAGATGGTTGCCGCTTCTAAAATGAAGAAGGCACAAGATCGCGTGGCATCAAGCCGCCCATACGCTGAAAATATACGCAAAGTGATCGGTCGTGTTGCTCAGGCTAACTTAGACTTTAAACACCCGTTTTTAGAAGAACGTGATGTAAAGAAAGTTGGTTACATTATTGTTTCTACTGACCGCGGTCTATGTGGCGGCTTAAACTCAAACGAGTTTAAGAAAGTTGCACTAGACGTTAAAGCGTGGAAAGAAAAAGGCGTTGACGCTGAATTTGCTGCCCTAGGTAGCAAAGCAGCAGGCTTTTTCCAGCGTTTTGGCGGTGAGTTATTAGCAAGCAGAGCAGGGCTTGGTGATGCTCCTTCAATTCAGGACGTAATTGGTCCTGTAAAAGTGATGCTTGATGCATACTCAGAAGGAAAAATTGACCGCTTGTTTGTTGTTTACAACAACTTTGTAAACACGATGAAACAAGAGCCAGTGATCGATCAGTTATTACCTTTGCCTAAAGCTGACGAAGAAGTTTCTAGCCACTCTTGGGATTACTTATATGAGCCAAACCCAGAGGCAATTTTAGAAACTCTTATTAAACGCTTTATCGAGTCTCAGGTATATCAGAGTGTTGTTGAAAACGCTGCATCTGAACAAGCTGCACGTATGGTTGCGATGAAAGCTGCAACAGACAACGCAGGTGACTTAATTGATGAGTTACAACTGGTATACAACAAAGCACGACAAGCCGCGATTACACAAGAAATTAGTGAAATCGTGTCAGGTTCAGCAGCCGTTTAACGGTTGGCAAAGTTAACGAGAGGAATAGACATGAGTTTAGGTAAGGTCGTCCAAATTATCGGCGCCGTTGTGGACATCGAGTTTCCACAAGACAACGTGCCAGCCGTATATGACGCACTAAAAGTAACAAGCGGTGAGCTTGCTGGTTTGACTTTAGAAGTTCAACAGCAGCTTGGCGGCGGTGTGGTACGTGGTATCGCACTAGGTACTACTGACGGTTTACGTCGTGGTACTGAAGTAGACACAACTGGCGAGCCTATCAAGGTTCCAGTTGGTACAGCGACACTAGGTCGTATCATGAACGTACTTGGTGACCCAATTGATGAAGCGGGTCCAATCGGTGAAGAAGAGCGTTACTCTATCCACCGTGAAGCTCCAAGCTACGAAGATCAGAGCAGCTCAGTTGAGCTTTTAGAGACTGGTATCAAGGTAATCGACCTTGTATGTCCATTCGCTAAAGGTGGTAAAGTTGGTCTATTCGGTGGTGCGGGTGTTGGTAAAACAGTAAACATGATGGAACTTATCCGTAACATCGCAATCGAGCACAGCGGTTACTCAGTATTCGCAGGTGTTGGTGAGCGTACTCGTGAGGGTAATGACTTCTACCATGAAATGAACGAATCAAACGTACTTGATAAAGTATCGCTTGTTTACGGTCAGATGAACGAGCCACCAGGTAACCGTCTACGTGTTGCACTTACTGGTCTTACAATGGCTGAGAAGTTCCGTGACGAAGGTCGTGACGTACTTTTCTTCGTTGATAACATTTACCGTTATACACTAGCGGGTACAGAAGTATCAGCACTTCTAGGTCGTATGCCATCAGCGGTAGGTTACCAGCCTACACTAGCTGAAGAAATGGGTGTACTTCAGGAGCGTATCGCATCAACTAAGACTGGTTCAATCACGTCTATCCAAGCAGTATATGTACCTGCGGATGACTTAACGGATCCATCACCAGCGACTACGTTCGCTCACTTAGATGCGACAGTTGTACTTTCTCGTGATATCGCGTCACTAGGTATTTACCCAGCGATCGATCCACTTGATTCATCATCTCGTCAGCTTGACCCATTAGTAATCGGTCAAGAGCACTATGACGTTGCACGTGGTGTTCAAACAGTTCTTCAGCGTTATAAAGAACTTAAAGACATCATCGCAATCCTAGGTATGGACGAGCTATCTGATGAAGATAAGCAAGTTGTATCACGTGCTCGTAAGATCCAGCGTTTCCTATCTCAGCCATTCTTCGTAGCTGAGGTATTCACAGGTGCACCTGGTAAATACGTATCACTGAAAGATACTCTTGAGGGCTTCAAAGGCATCCTAGCTGGTGACTATGACGATCTTCCAGAGCAAGCGTTCTACATGGTTGGTTCAATCGACGAAGCGATCGAAAAAGCCAAAGACATGTAATTAGGGGGCTGTTATGGCAATGACTATACATCTTGACGTAGTAAGCGCAGAAGAGACAATTTTCTCTGGTCGCGTTGAATCACTTCAAGTAACAGGTAGTGAAGGTGAGCTAGGTATTTTACATGGCCACGCACCACTACTAACACCCCTAAAACCTGGTATGGTTAACTTTGTTAAGCAACACGGCGAAGAAGAAATGATTTACATCGCGGGTGGTACATTAGAAGTACAACCAGGCACTGTAACCGTTCTTGCTGATGTTGCAACACGTGCAGAAGACCTAGATGAAGCAACTGCATTAGAAGCGAAGCGTCAAGCTGAAGAGCACATGGCGAACGCATCTGCTGCAGACTTCAACTATGCTGAAGCTGCAATTGAGCTTTCAAAAGCGATTGCACAAATCAAAGTACTTCAGTCTATGCGCAAGAAGTAACCAAAACCTTACATGGTTTAGTAAAAAACCCGCCAATTGGCGGGTTTTTTGTTTTTTCATTTTCTAAATTGAGGTATATAAGAATCACAACTTGTTACTCAAGGAAGTAAGATGGAACTCAATTTAACGCCAGTTGAACAACGCATTATTGGCTGCTTACTAGAAAAACAACAAACCACGCCAGATCAGTACCCTCTTTCGCTCAATAGCCTGACTAACGCCTGCAATCAAAAATCAAATCGTGAGCCTGTAATGGCGTTGTCGGAATCTGACGTACAAGAAGGCTTAGATTCACTTGTTGCAAAACGCTTAGTGACAGTTGATGAAGGGTTGTCGGGTCGCGTGAGTAAATATGCCCATCGCTTTTGTAATACAGAGTTCGGTTCAATAAAGCTAACCGATCAGCAAAAGGCGATTGTTTGCTTAATGTTGGTACGCGGTGCACAAACGCCTGGCGAGCTTAGAACACGTTCTAACCGTTTAGCAGAGTTTAGCAATGTAACGGAAGTTGAAAGTGCCCTTAACGCATTAGCGGAGCAAGAATATGTTGTGAAGTTGGAACGCGAACCTGGTAAACGTGAATCACGTTTTATGCATTTATTTGGTGATGCCGATATTTCTGAACTAACAGCAGTGAATTCGAATGCGCAATCGACGGTTGTGGCTAGCCATCAAAGTGATGAAATGGCACAATTAAGATTAGAAGTCGCTCAATTACGCAGCGAACTTGCAGAGATAAAATCACATCTAGGTTTATAACATTGGAGATAAACAGTGCGCGCTGAAATCATGGCTGAAATGAAGGTACTCCCTTCAATCGATCCACAAGCAGAAATTACACGTCGAATTGCTTTTATTAAATCTAAGCTGGTGGAGTCAGGTACACGCAGTTTAGTGCTTGGTATCTCTGGTGGTGTTGACTCATCAACATGTGGCAAATTGTGTCAGTTGGCGATTGATGAATTAAACCAAGAAAACGCAACGGATAAATACCAGTTTATCGCCATGCGTTTACCTTATGGTGTGCAAGCAGATGAAGATGAAGCGCAACTGGCTGTGGATTTTATTCAACCATCAAAGCGCGTCACTGTAAATATTAAGCCTGCAACCGATGGTATGCATTCAGAGGCGCTAGCAGCGCTTGAGGCTGCAGCAATTGAGCCACCAGCACAAAGTGCAATTGATTTTACCAAAGGCAACGTAAAGGCACGTCAGCGCATGATAGCGCAATATGAAATTGGCGGGTTAACCCAAGGTTTAGTGGTTGGCACAGATCACAGTGCTGAAAACATCACTGGTTTTTATACTAAGTTTGGTGATGGTGCATGTGACTTAGCCCCGTTGTTTGGTCTGTCTAAGCGTCAAGTCCGCTTGTTAGCTAAAACACTTGGTGCGCCAGAATTACTGGTAACGAAAACGCCAACTGCTGATTTAGAGTGTGATCGCCCTGGCCTTGCTGATGAAGATGCACTTGGCGTGAGCTACGATCAGATTGATGACTTCTTAGAAGGTAAAGACGTATCAAAAGAAGTTGAAGAAAAGCTGATTGCGATTTATCAGCGTACTCAGCATAAGCGCAAGCCAATCCCAACAGTTTATGATTAATCTTTATAATTTATAAAGGAAAGGCGCTCAAAATGAGCGCCTTTTTGTTTTACCGAGAGAGCGTTACGCTTTTAATGCTTTCTCAATTAGCATATCAATATAGGCTTTTTGCGCTTTCGCAGCATCTGACGCGCCCCAAGATAGGCTTGCACCTTGAATATCTTGTAGTTGCTTAAATGCAGCTGCTTTTGCCAAGTTATCGTGCTTTGACGGTTTGTTGATACCCGCAATCTTAATTAACGACTGCACATACTCAGTTTGTACGTTGTGGCTTACTGATGACGCTGACTTTGCATCAACAAAAACGGCAGCGGTTAAGTCATTTAAGAAGCTGTTCACATCGTATTCGTTACCGTATTTTGTGGTATCCGAAATACGCGTCATTACATTTGGGTGTAATAGCTGAGCTAATACATTCTTTTGCATGCGAAGTACCATAGCGTGGTACTTAGGATCTTCGTTTTTACCATAATGACTAAAGCCGCGACGCTGGTGTTGCATCTTGTTAAGCAGAGGTTCCATTGCTGATAGTGTATCTGGTGCAAATACTAAATCAGTTAGTACGTTCATCGCTTCTTTTTGTTTAGCAAGTGGCACTGGCGTGTAAGGCTGTGTATTGCTACCTACATTGTCACGCTCTACGTAAACACCACCAATGTAACGCGATACAACGCCTGCTTGAGCGCGGTATTGACCAAATAGCATATTTGCTTTGATCAGCAGCTCTTGATACGACTCACCGTCATTTAGCGCTGTTTGCTCAAGTTTACCGAATGTTTGGTTTACTAATTCCATACGATCTTTAGCATACGCCACAGCGTTTGATGACATATCGCCAATCATTACGCGTGGGTCTATATGACGACCAGGTGCGCGCATATCGTCGGCATCATTACCAAATGCTAAACCGTGTTCGCTAGAACGTTTTAAAATTGATTCTAAACGCGCCGCTTCTGCCGCAGCATCAGTTAAACCTTGTGAGTAACCATATTCAATAGCCCAATCATCGTAAGGGCCTGGCTTATCTTGGAAGTAATCGCCTTGGCTCATGCCTTTTGGTGCAATGTTTGCTGGCGTATAGTCCATTACTGAACCGGTTAAAATACCTTGCGTTTTAGCTTTGTCGTGAACGTCTTTTTCATCCCACAAAATAGACGCTTTCATATTGTGGTTAAGACCCAGCGTATGACCAACTTCGTGAAGAATAAGCATCTTTAAGCCTTGCTCTAAAATTTCTTTCTTCTCGATATCGGTTGTTGCTAGCGAGTTAGCTAACATCATGCCCTGTTGTAATTCATGGCCCTGGCTGCAATGTAACCCTTCTTGGCTTGCGATCTCATGGTTGTGAGCGCTTGATGACGCCGCTTGACTGTATAAGCTGTCCATCATCCAACGGTTTTTCATAAACACGTATTCAAGCATGATATCAGAACCTAAAATCTGGCCTGTTAGCGGGTTAGCAAGTGATGGGCCGTAACCGCCAAATGGAGGACGTGGTGAAGAAGTCCAACGTAATACGTTGTAGTTAATGTCGCCTGCATCCCAATCAGCATCGTCCGGCTGTACTTTTACTTCAATAGCGTTTTTAAAACCCGCTTTTTCAAATGCTAAGTTCCATGCTAATACACCCTCTTTTACTGTTTCGCGCCATTCAACTGGTGTGGTGTTTTCAATCCACCACGTAATTGGTTCAACAGGCTCAGAAATCGCGGCATTAGGATCTTTTTTAACGAGATTCCAACGGTTAATGTAATCTTGATATGGCGCCCAGTCGCTAGTCGTCATATCGTCAAATTGCTGACCAAAATAGCCAACGCGTGAATCATCTTTACGTGGCTGATAATCGTTTTGTGGCAATTCAATAAATGAGTGCTGTACTTTAATTGATACCGTGCGCGGATCCGTTACTGACTGTGTACCGCGAACGCTTGGGTTAGCATTTTTAAATACATAATCAACAACAATATCTAAATTATTGGTGTAGTTGCGGTTACTAAGAATACGCGATTTTTTGTCGTCTAGCTTACCTGGGTTAAAACGCTTGCTAGCGTTTTTATCATTTGCGCGTTTCCAAGGTGATACCTTATGCAGTGCTTCGCTTTTAAATAACTTATCTACTTTAAGCGCAAACTTACCTTCTTCTTCTTTTTCAATTTTTAAGCTTGCTAATACAGCTTCACTGATATTTGCATCGCTTGCTTTAGCAATTGCATTATTAGGATCAAACTTATAGCGTGGTGTTTTGCTTATAATATCAATGCGGTTGAAGTGACGGCGGAACTCAATTAATTTGGTTTCGCGGTAAGAGCCACGTACATGGCCTGCATCAATTACACCGTCAACCGTATGTGCAAAGTAAACGTAAGGCTTGTTTAAGTTTGCCTCACTAATTACCATCATGGTTTCGCCAGTTTTCTTATCTTGGTAAAGATTAAATAACCCTTCAGAAGCGGTTTTTTTCTCAAGCATTTCAGCCAGTGTTTTATCTTTCTTTTCGTCTTTTTTCTTGTCGTCTTTTGCCATTGCTGCGCCGCTGGTGGCGAAGCTTAGTGCTACAGCAAGTGTAAGTAGCTTTAATTTCATTGTGTTTCCCTTGGTACCTTCAAAGTGAAATTTTTGTTTTTATCAATAAATGAGTCTACCCAAAGCAAAAATGGATTTAAAACGTAAAAAGTAACTTAATGTTAACGATGCTTAATTTTGCTAAACTGCGGCTATTACTAACGCTAATATTTTGGGTTTACTGCTCACTCCATGACAACTTTACGTTTAGACCGTACAGCTAGTGCACCAATTGCGACTAAAACAGCAAAAACACTTAGTTCACACAATCAAGAACGCATAGACAACTACTACTGGATGCGCGATGATGCACGCGCTGACCAAGCTGTGCTTGATCACTTAATCGCTGAAAATAACTATTGCGATGCAGTATTAAAACCAAGTGAAACACTGCAAACTGAATTGTTTGAAGAGCTTAAAGGGCGCATTGAAAAAGATGACAGCACGGTACCAGTAAAAGATGGCAAGTATTGGTATCACAGCGAAGTAACTGGTGACGAAGAATATGCGCGTCATTACCGAGCCACCAGCGCGACTGGCGACAATAAAACCCTTTTATTAGATGTTAATGTGCTTGCTAGTGAACATGAGTTTTACGACTTAGGTGAAATTGGCATTAGCCCAAATGATGAATTACTCGCGTATTCAGAGGATACCGATAGCCGTCGCATTTACACCGTACGTTTTAAGCATATTGATTCAAATACCTATTTAGATGATGTACTTGAAAATACTGAAGGCCAAATTATTTGGGCTAACGATAATAAAACGGTATTTTATGTAAGGAAGGACTTACAAACTTTGCTGGGCTATCAAGTATACCGTCATGTGCTGGGTACATCACAAAATGATGATGTGCTGGTTTATGAAGAAGATGATCACAGTTTTTACATGGGGCTTGGCAAAAGTCGTGACGATAGCCTACTGATGATAGATCTTGCCGCTACCGAAACTACCGATTGCTTAGTGCTCGATGCCAACAACCCTTTTGGCGAGTTTAAACGCTTAATTCCTCGTGAAGAAAACCATATTTACGATATTGATAAGCTGGGCGACGAATACGTTATTTATTCCAACTGGCAGGCGAAGAACTTTTGTATTTTTACTGCTACCGCGCAAACTATTCAAGACAAGTCACTGTGGCAACCATTTGTTGCGCACCGTCCTAATGTACTGGTGGAAGGTGTTGAATTATTTACTCAGTTTAAAGTCGTGACAGAGCGCGAATTGGGGCAAATTCGTTTTGTTATCTACCCAAATAACGGTGAGCACTATGCCCTTGCCTTTGACGATCCATGCTTTTTTGCCGGTATTGGTGATAACCCAGAGCCAGATACCAACACTGCACGTATTTTCTATTCAAGTTTAACCACGCCAAGTAGCTTATTTGAGTTTGACCTAAACACAGGTGAAAAACGTTTGCTTAAGCAACAAAAAGTACTGGGTGATTTTGATGCAGCTAATTATCAAGCTGAGCGCTTGATGGTCACTAGCCGCGATGGTGTCGATATTCCAATATCCTTGGTTTACCGCAAAGACATGTTTAAGCAATATGGCACAAATCCGCTGTACCAATATGGTTATGGCGCTTATGGCATTACCATCGACCCTAACTTTTCGGCACATAATCTAAGCTTGCTCGATAGAGGGTTTGTTTATGCTATCTCGCATGTTCGAGGCTCTGAAATGCTTGGCCGCGAATGGTACGAGCAAGGTAAAATGCAACATAAGCAAAATAGTTTTAATGATTTTATCGATGTAACACGAGCGCTGGTTGAAAGTGGCTACGGTGCTAAAGATAAAGTATTTGCTTCGGGCGGCAGCGCTGGTGGTTTATTAATGGGCGCTGTGGTTAACCAAGCGCCGGAGCTTTATTTAGGTATTGATTGCACCGTTCCTTTCTTAGATGTGCTAACCACTATGTTAGATGAAAGCATTCCACTAACGACTAATGAGTATGATGAATGGGGCAATCCAAATGAACGCGATGCCTATGAATGGATTAAAGCGTATTCGCCATACGATAATATTAGCGCGCAAGACTACCCGAATATTTTAGTAACTACCGGTTTTCATGACTCGCAAGTTCAGTACTGGGAACCGATGAAATGGGTTGCTAAGTTACGTGAGTACAAAACAGATAATAACTTACTGTTATTTAAAACCGATATGGATAGTGGTCACGGTGGCGCATCTGGGCGTTTTAAAAGCTTAAAAGAGCGTGCGCTAGTACTTGCTTTCTTCCTTTCGTTACTTTCAGAGAAATAGTATGCAACCCTACTCTAAAGCCTGTGAGAATAATAAAGATCCGATTTTATCCATTCTTAAATCGGCATTTTCTAATGCAACCAGTGTTTTAGAGATAGGTTCAGGCAGTGGGCAACACGCGGTGTATTTTGCCCCTGCTCTTGCTCACCTTAGTTGGCAAACCAGCGATGTGTTAGCAAATCATCAAGGTATGATGGCATGGCTTGATGCCTTTCCATCACCTAACTTATTGCCGCCACTAGCACTCGATATTGCAGAGCCTTGGCAAATAGCACAATACGATGGCATATTTACCGCCAATACCCTGCATATTGTTAGCCCTCAACTTGTTGAAGCGTTTTTTGAAAAAGTTAATCGCTTTTTAGCGCAAAATGGCACGCTGTGTATTTATGGACCATTTAACTACCATGGTGAGTTTATATCACCGTCAAATGCAGAGTTTGACCAATGGTTAAAAGTGAAAGACAACACCCACGGTATTCGAGATTTTGAATGGATCTGCCAACTGGCAGCAAAAGCGGGTCTTGAATTTATTACCGATCACGAAATGCCAGCAAACAATCGTTTGCTAGAGTTTATTAAGCGTTATTAACGTTTCCCACAAAGCGTATTACCACGCATTGTTTACATTCGTATAAGTTATTAGATAATTTTAGATCAGCTTATGTTGTAAATTGAGGTAGTATTTTGTTATTCCAATAAAACCTAAAGGTTGGTTTGATGATTAACGTATTTAAAACATTAGGCATTTTACTATTTTTTATAAGTGCTAGTAGCTTTGCAAATTGCCTATCTCAAAGTGCAGACGTTAAGTTAATCAACCACTCAATTAGTGAGGGTAGCTATCGGTTTTTAGCTAAATCCGATGTTGCTAAAGTTCTTGATTTATCCGACCTTAATTTCGAAGATTATTTAGTGCAAACCGAGCAGCAAATAACAGCGCTCAACCCCCGTGCAAATGTACCTTGCCCTGTTAATAACTATGTTTTAGCCCAGCAAAATATTAGCTCACCAACCATTGCTGATTTAGTAAAACCGTATCAATTAACACACGCAAATAGCGATAAAGTGGTGCTGCTAATCCACGGTTTAACCGATTCGCCGTATAGTTTTCATGATTTATCCGCGTTTTACCACCAGCAAGGGTTCAATGTACGTACTGTATTGCTGCCAGGTCACGGCACTGCTGCGGAGCATTTACGTTATGTTGATTACAATGATTGGCGCGCACAGAGTGCATTTGCGATTGAGCAATCACTTAATGATTTTGAGCAGGTATATTTAGGCGGCTTCTCAACAGGAGCCGGTCTTATTTTAGATTATATGCTTACGCGAGAGTCTCTGAGCCCTAAATTATCTGGTGTAATGCTGTTTGCGCCAGCGACAAAGGCTAAAAATTCAATGTCGTGGCTTGCGCAGTACATTGATTATGTGCCTTTTTTAAATTGGCTCGATAAAGACGCAGATGTTGATTTTGCCAAGTATGAATCGTTTCCGATTAATGCTGGTGCACAAGTACATCATTTAATGAGTGATGTATATCCTCTGACAAAACGCCATATTACGCACAATGTACCTATGTTTGTTGCTGTGCCAGAGCATGATATGACAATTGATACTGCCGCAACACTTGATTTACTGGTCCAGTGGCAACGTAAAACCCCTACACCACTCACTTTGGTTTATTACGGCGAACGTGATAATGCAAATCAGCTGAGTGCATTTAAAAATGTAAAGTTAGTAACACCGCAATGCATGCCAAAGTGTGATGACCAACTACAAATGGCGCATACCGCAATTCCTAATGCGCCAAGCAATATCCATTATGGTGAGCATGCAGTATATCGAAACTGCGGCCATTACTTGGCGGACGCAGAAAAATACAATGCTTGCAAGGTAACGCCCAATATTCCAGCTTCGGAAAAAACACCGCTTGCTGGGGAAAAGCATGCGCTTTTTCAACGCTTAAGTTACAACCCTTATTATTCTGAATTAACTAACGAACTCGCACTGTTTTTAGCTAAATAAGGTTACGTGGCTTGGTATTGTGCGAGATTAGCTTTTTACCAAGTCTGCATTAAACTTAGTGCTAGTTGTTAGGCACTCGAATGAACTTAGTTAACTTCTACAACAATAAATACAAAAATTAAAAATGCAGCAAAATAACTCTCATACTACCGATTTATGGCGAAGCTTTATTGAAGTTGATGGCTTACACAGCGCCGAACTAAAACGCAGAGTTTTTTCATTTTTGGCAATGTCTGGTATCGCTTTGGTAGTGTTTTCAGGGTTGTTGTTAGCAAACTTTCAAACTTACCCGTGGCTTTTAAGCATTACTTTGTTGGGCGCTCTCATTGCCGTATTTATTAATGTGGTGATTTACTTTAGTACTCGACAACTTAAATATTGCAGTATTGGCATTGCGCTTACTGTCTTGCTACTAAGTATTTTATTGGTTTACACCGGCGGTAAGGAAAACACTGCGCTTTATTGGATTATGTTTTATCCAGTTGTGGTATTTACTATGTTGGGTGTTCGGTCCGGATTATTGCTTACAGCACTTGCGTTAAGTGCCATTGTTTTTCAGTTATATGGACCAGATTTTGGTCAAGCAAATTATGGTCACGTTGAAAAGTCGCGATTTTTATCGGGCTTTTCGCTGGTGGTATTTTTTGCATTTATTAGTGAATATTTTCGCGATAAAAGTCATCAAGCTATTACCAATATTACCTACAATCAAAAACAAAAAGCCAATACCGATGCGTTAACAGGTTTGCCAAATCGTCGATTTATTGATGCTATTTTCTTAACAAAAATGGAAAAAAATACCGCGGAATTGCTGCCTATGGCGGTGATTATGTGTGATATCGACCGCTTTAAAGACGTAAATGATAACTATGGTCACGATATTGGTGATAAAGCATTGATGCACATAGCTAAATTAATGCAAAATCAATTGCGTTATTCGGATGTCGTAGCGCGCTACGGCGGTGAAGAGTTTATTATTTGCTTGCCCCACGCATCGATGCGTCAAGCGGTGCAAATCGCAGAAAAATTACGTAAGAATATTGAAGAGCATCCGGTTAATTTGGAAAGTGGCGAGAATTTAGCGCTAACTGCCAGTTTTGGTGTGGCAGAAGTCCATTCAGTGGTTGCCTTTTACAATGCAGTTAAACAAGCGGATGAGGCCTTGTATAGAGCCAAACGAAGTGGTCGCAATCGTGTCGCGACCCTTTAACACCAATGAATAACACAGCAAATGCTGTGTTATCGCGTTATTTTCACCTTATAAACGGCAATCTGCTTTTCAATATAGCTTTCGCTATCTTCTGGCATAAACGCTTTTGAAAGATAAGTTTGTTGGCCTTTGTAATTAACAAAAAGCATACCTTTTGGTGTGTGGATGATTTCTTTGATTTGATCCCATTCAAGCAGTGATTCGGTGTAGGGGTTTTTACTTTCTATGCCATCTTCATTTAGGGTAATGGTGACAGTCGAATTCGATGCCCTGCTCCACATCTGGCGAGTAAGCCACCAAGGACGGCGATAGTAGAAACTGATAAATTCTAAAATGCCTAAACCAACCATAATGTAAGGCGCTACGCCACCAATCTCGGTAAAGATAATAAGCCCCATTCCAATGCCAATAAAACTGCCTGCAAAGCCGTATTTTGGTGTTTGGTGAGGACTGTGTGGCAGTGATTCGTCAAAACACTCTTCAAGGTATGCTTTGTCGAGCGTGAATTGGTAACTAATGGTCATTGGTATTTAACTTTTACTCATAAATAAAGCGAGAGATAACATTAATGGCGTAAGGTTTGCCGCAGCAGCTATCATGCCCATCGCAGGTAAATGCTGTGCTATGTTATCGCCTAAACGGAACAAGTATACCAAGGAAAGCAAACAAAGTACGAGAGGCAGTAACGCGATTAACGCAAGCTTAGGCAGAAGACCAATCATTACTAAACACACTAAGCCAGCAAATGCCGAAATCAATGACAACGCAAATACCCAGCGAGCAACGTTAACGCCATAGTAAATAGCGATATGTTTGCGGCCAACGCTTTTGTCGGCGACTATGTCGGGTAGTTGGTTTATTAGCAGTAGGTTATTGGTGATTAAAAACGGCACTAAACTAATCGCGACTAATGAGTAACTAATGTTACCCGTTTGCACTAAATATGCGCCAACAGGCATTAGAATAGCAAAGCCGATACCCGGTGCAATAAAACATAGCCAAGGGTGTTTGTTAAGCACCTTGGTATAACTCACTACTATCAATAGGCCAAGTAAACCAATTGGTATAAGCGCAGCGCCAATGCGAAAAATAAAAAATACACCAATTAATATCACCGCAATTATAGAGCCAACAGCGTATCGCTTAACTATGGGAGCGAGAGTTGGGTTTTGCTTTAATAAACCGCTGCCTCCGCTAAAAGGTGTTGGCGTGGTATTTAAATCTAAACCACTTTGAAAATCTTGATATTCATTGATGGTATTCACGGCAATTGCAGCGAGTATTGCACCCAGCACGCTTAGTAGCGCATCAAACATATCAATAGTTATGCCTTGATAAGTACAGTATGCAAGTCCAACTAAACACGACAGCGGCGCTAACGTTAAAAATGGTGGGCGAATGGCGGGCAGCGCGGCTATGTATTTGTTCATGTGCTCACTCCTAGTTCAGCTTGTATTCTTCCTTAAGTGCCAAATGTTGGGTTTTTAGTTTATTTAAACTCGTTTGAAATGCCTGCACTATTTCATCAGGTGTGTCTTTACTAAAAGCAATGTAATCATCAACGACTTTCAATAGTAGAATACGTTGAAATAATTTGCTGCCAAGCTTTCTTTGTTTTATAGCAGCGTTCAACCCTGAGCGTGAAATCGCTAATAGGTCGACACGCTTTGCTTTAAACAAAGCTAGCGCATCAGCCATACTTTTAGCAGCAAGAATTTGTTGATGTGGAAAATCCGTTTCGTAGATAAGACTTTGCGTTACGTCATTTCGAATAACCGCAATAGATTTATCAAAGACTTGCGAAATATCGGTAATAAATAAACCGCTATTCGGTTGCGCAATAATGTAATACTCTGCTGTAAATAATGGCCCTACCCATTTAAATTTTGCTGCACGATCAGCTGTTTTAGACATGGCAAATAATGCCGTATTTGGTTTGTCTCTAATTTCTTTATAGCCACGTGCCCAAGGCACAACTAATATAGGTTGCTCGGTGATACCTTGGTCGTGCCAAATGAGCTTTAATAAATCGACCGATAAGCCGATTAATTGATCGTTGTAATAATAACTTGAAGGTGGGTAAAGCTCAGTGTAGTAAGTGATTGGATGCGTTTTTTCAGCAGCCGCAAGGGGTTGCGCTAAAAGCAAACAGCCTGCAACAAATGCTAAACTAATTTTTATATTTAAAAATCGAAAAAACTGCACTGTACTACATAATTACTACTTTTGTTTTACTCTAGCTTATTGAATTACATAGAACAATGCATTTTATTCAATCATCTTTGACCTAGTACAAGTTAATTGATAATTCTTTCAAGTGGTTGACGCATAGCCAATTGTTGCGTGAAATACCGCATTGGAATAGTAATTAAGGCAACCAAAATACAAATCAAATAAATACTAAGCTGCTCACTGGTGTAATGTACTAGTCCGAACACACCAACTTCTAACACACAAATCACTGCAAAAAGAGCGATATTCTTTAAATTTATACAGCCTGAAAAGTATACGATTAATAAAGGCGCAAACGCTAAAAACATTGTTGTTGCAAATACGGTTAAAAAGGCGATTTTCACAGCTGCTTGCGCATCTTGCCTAAATAAAGTGATGGCAACCATTGCAGCAAAAATAAACACTGTATTACGCAATACCACTTTATCAAATGTGTAAATAATGTGTTTGATCAACTGACTGGTGCTGTCAAAGCAGTGAGCGATTGCTTTTATTTGATGTTTAAGCTGGTTGAACTCTTGATAAACTGGAAATTGGCATCCGAGTACGAGCGATAACAACATAAAGTTTATAAGTACTTCGTTATCTGTGGTCGCAAATAAAAAGCCAAAAATCGCGGCAAAATAGCCACCTAAATAACCAATTTTTGTTTGTGGGTAACATACTGCCCAGGCGATATCTTTGTTAAATGACTTTTTAAATTTAGCGGTAAACGTAGCTAATTTTTGGTTCCACCAAATGACCGATTGGCGGTCAGTTGGTACCAGGGTTTTACTGAGTTTAGTTCTGCCAGTCGGTGACTGAAAGGCGCTATAGATTGCGTAGCAAGCTGTTACAAATATGATTATTTGGGTTATTTCATGCGTTGCTTCAAACATCATTAAAATTAATAGCGATGAGCTAAACACGTTACGCAAAATATTGTGTACAACTGAGCCACTCGAATTTACTAGTAGTCCAATAATTGCAAAGCTAACCGGTATTAAAATGTAATGCAGTGAAAGCTCACTGCTTAATGTAATAAACGAACTCATTAGTAATGAGCCTATCACCGCTAAAATTAGTGCGCTTTTTAATATTGAGAAACGGTAAAGCGTATTTACAGCCCATAGGTAATGCGTTTTTAGTTTTGCCAGCCCAATTCCCAGCAAAAAGCCAAAAAAGAGTGATGGCAAACAGGTTATTAGCAAATAGGTTTTTACATAGCGAAAGGTGCTTGGGTCGAGTGATTTTTGTAGCCATAACGCATTAAATACAACTGAAAGCACAAGCATAAATGGCAGTGTTACTGTGCCACTGCGCATTAAAATCCACGCGTTTGATTTAAACAAACTCATTTGCCACCTCCAAATACCAGTCTTCCAGGTTGATTGGCTGAATCGTGGCATCAATATCGTAAAAAGCACACCACTCGTCTATCGGCTTTTTCAATGGTGCAATAATGCAAGTGTTGGTTGTGTCACCAAATTGTTGAACTCTGCTAATCGACGTGTCTTTTTCCAGCAGGTTAACTTTTGATTTATTAGTAAAGCTAAGTTTGGCAATGCTTGCCTTGAGCGCATCAAGCTCGTAGTAGTGGCGGATCACACCAAATTGCAGTACCGCAACGCGATTGGCAATGCGTTCTAAGTCAGACACAATATGAGTTGAAAAAATCACCGTAGTACCGTGTTCACAGCACAAATCGATCACTTCTTTTAAAAAGGCGCGGCGCATATTGGGATCAAGGTGTGCAACAGGTTCGTCTAAGATCAGCAGTTCAGGGCGAATTGATAATGCCTGCACCACGTCTAGCATTTGTTTTTGGCCACCAGAAAGCTTGCCAATTACCTGATCATGGCTGATGCGCCAGCGCTTTAGCAAGGTTTCGCAATAGGCTTTATCCCACGATGGAAAAAACTGACTAATGTAATCAGTGTATTGCGCTACTTTCATCCATTCAAATGCAGAACTGGTTTGCGCTACATAGCCAATTTTTTGTTTTTTGCTTTGCGGTAATTCATGCCATTCATAACCCCATAGTTTAATTGTGCCTTGATCTAATTGGCGCAGGCCCATAATCGATTCTAATAGGGTGCTTTTACCGGCGGCATTTTTTCCAAGTAAGCCAACAATATCGCCTTCGTTAACTTGCCAATTCAGTTTATCGATTACGCGCAAGCTTTTGTATGATTTGATGGCCTTTTCAATGGTGATAATCGGTTGAGTCATAGTTACGTCCTGTTGCTTAGCGCAGAAAGTGCATCTTGTATTAGGGTTATAATCGCGTCGTCAGAAAGCTTTTGCTGCTTGGCTAACGTTACAAATTGATCGCGCTGAGTGAGCAGCGCGTCACTGTAATTATTAATGTTGTGTTGCTCGGCAACCAACATGCCAATGCCTTTTCGCTTTTCCAGCACGCCTTGTTGTTCTAATTGCGAGTATGCTTTAGAAATAGTCATTGGGTTTACTTGTAAGCTAGATGCCATTACACGTACCGAAGGCAGCTGTTGCCCCGGTTGTAACAATCCCGCACGAATGCCCTGCTTGGTTTGCTCCATCACCTGACGATAAAGCGCACTCGATGCTTGGGTGTTTATGGTGTAAATTGCATGAATTAAATCTATGCTCATAGTGTATTAGTAATTTATAGGTGTATTAATACACTAATACAGTTTGAAATTAAGTCAATAAATAAAATGAAATTAATAGCAACGCTTAACTACCCTGTAGTGATCCATTATTGCGGTGACGATGAATTGGAATATGTTGAAAGCCAGCATCAGATGCGGGATTTACTGGGTAGTTTAGTGATAAATGACGGTGTGATTGATAGTAGCGGAAATTACCATCGTGTTATCAGCAATAGCGAGCTTTTACAGATAAATTCGTTCAACTTAGAAGAATTTACGCTGTTACTGCAAAAGCATGCTTTTGCTTTAGCAAATTGCTGCATTACTAAAATGCACTTTGCCAGTTTTGCAGAGGGCTTCGCTTTTATAAAAGTGACGCGTTAGCAATTAAGCGACAGGCATAAGGTATATGCCTGCTCCTTTGTATTTACGCTAGGTACTTCCTTTAAATAGATTGATACATAGCGTTAATCAGTGACTCAGCGCGTTGTCCCATAAGCGTGTTATTGTGTTTGCTTGGTTCATGGTATTTTTCAGTGACATAAGCCATCGCTAAGCCGCTTTCTAAATCGGCGAAGCCAAATGAGCCTCCCATGCCAAAATGACCAAATGCATGTTTATTTGGCCCTATCGGGAAAATATCTGGCGCATTAAACATAAATCCATTTTGCATTGCCCAATAAACTTTGGAGATGAACTCAAGCCTCGCTGGTGGCACTTTAAATGTGGTGTCAAACCATTGTTGAGAAAATAACTCTTTGCCATTTAAGCTGCCCTTATTCGCAAGAATGGCATAAAGCTTAGCGAGCCCCTCTGCCGTACCTTGCCCTGTTACTGCGGGTATTTCACTGCTGCGCCAGAGGTCTGAGTTTGGCTGGTAGTGTTCGCTGCAAGGTTTAAAAAACTGCCATTTCCAATGCGGTATTTTACTTAGCCAGCGGCTCATTAGTTTGAGCACAAACGGGCTAAACTGTTTTGTTGGAATGATGTTTCGAGATATTTGATTATCGCTGTGTGCGAGTGCGTAATCGATGCCAAAAGGAGCTGCTATCTCTTGCTGGAAAAATGCGTTGGGCATGCGTCCATCCACTCGGCAGATGATTTCACCGAGCAAATGCCCGTAGGTTAAGGCGTGATATACCAAGGCTTCTCCTGCGGCAAATCGTGGTTTTGCTGCTGCCAGTGCCTGTGTCATTGTTTGCCAGTCAAATATATCACCGGGTTTAGTGTTAGCTATTGAGGCCAATCCCGCACTATGATTTAAAATATGCCTTGTGGTAATTGCGCCTTTGCCATTTTGAGCGAATTCAGGCCAGTACTCAGCGACAGGTGCATCTAAATTCAGCTTGCCACGTGATGCTAACAATAAAACACATAAGGCCAATGGCCCTTTGCTGCTAGACATAGTGCACACTCTATGGCTTTTATGCCACGCGCCATTAGGAGATTGGTTTGTGCCATACAAATGTGCAACCAACTTTTGATTTTGGTAAACAGCTACTGCTGCACCGGTTTCACCATGCTCAATAAATAACGCATTAAAAGCACGTTGCAGGCTTTCGAACTTAGGTTCAATAAAGCCCTCAATTTGCAGAGATTGTGAGACGCTCATTAGAAGCTTCTCGCGAATGTTACGCCCACTTGGCGAGGTGTGATGTAATTGGCAAGTGCACTGCCTGGCATCACTATTCTGAATTGTTGAACGCGCTGATCGGTTAAGTTATTGACCCATAGCGATGCTGTCCAAGCTTCTTGAAAATTAAGGCTTAGGTTGGCATTAAAGACATTACTAGCGCTTTGTTTTTGTGTTTCTTTAAAGTCGAAATAAAGATCACCTGAGTGTTGCCAGCTAATACTCGCGTCGAGCTGAATATCAGAAGAAATCTGGTTTGAGAACATTAAACTATTTGCGACACTGTATCGTGGTGTCATCGGTATTTTATCGTTTTTACTAGTATCTAAATTAGAGTGGCGTGTGTTTAAGGACTCAACGTGTGCGTTATTGTACCCTGCACTCATTTGCCACGTAACAGAATCAAGTATGCGACTGGTGAGGTTTAACTCTGCGCCTTGGCTTTTAACAGTATCAATATTGGTAACACGTGAAAAACCAAATACGGTGGCGTGAAAATGTTGGTAATCTTTAAGCTCAGTATTAAATATAGATAGCTCTAGGCTTGTGGCCAACTCATCAAAATCAGCTTTATAGCCAAGCTCGAAGTTGTTACTGAGTTCAGGTTTGTAGTCTAATCCCATGCCGTGACGGATTCCAATATCATCGGTATATTCCATTAACCAAGACGTACCTGCGCTTAAATAACCTTGGCCATAGCTGAAATAAAGGCGTTGATTATCAATGAACTGGTAATTGATAGCGGCTTTGGATAAAAACCGGTCGTCTGATTGCTGCGTTTTGGCCGAAGTTTCAATGCTCGGTAAAGGGTAACCCATATTGGCATAATGAGTATCGGCGCTGACATCTTCATTGAAATAACGTGTTCCCACTTGTACTTGCAGTACATCATTTAATTGCCAATTTAAGTCAACATAGGCTAAGTGATTGGTGCGCTCTAACTTGGCGCGTGTTGTCATAGCAAACAGTGGATAGTTATTCGCATTATTTTGCTTATTTCGGTTGTAACTCGCGCCTAGAAGCCAATCAATATCCGAATTTGGACTTTGATATGTTGCTTTAAACTCTTGATATAGATCTTTTTCATGAATGCTTGAGTGGTAGCTACCGTATGGTTGATCTGAGTAGTCGGCGTCAAATACCGCTTTAGTGTCGATCTCTAAGTGGCTGGTAATAGAGCTTAACGTCCAGTGATTGATTTGCCAATCCAAAGATAGCGCGTAACCGATATTGGTTTGCTTGAACTCATTTTCGATATTTAGGCCAATTTCTAAATCGTCGCCATTATCTAGGGGTGGCTGCGCTACTACATAAGGAGCAAGGCCATTGTCTTTTTCATCATAATTGAGTGATAAACGAGCACTGAGGTTATCGGCTTCAAAATATAACTTGGCATAGGTTGCATACTCATTGATTGGGTCGACATCGCTATTAAGCAGGGTGTTGTTTACAGTGCCATCACGCTTTGTCCAATTACCGCCTAGATTAAGCCAAAGTTTGTCAGAAATAAGCGCACCAGAGACATTGCCTTTGATGCTGGTTTGTCCCAGCTCTGCAAATCCGACTTCAGCTAAGCCAGAGATATCATCCGTTGGCTTTTTGGTATTGATCACTATGATGCCGTCACGGGTATTGCGGCCAAATAAATTGCCTTGTGGGCCTTTAATAACTTCTACTGACGCTATGTTATTCATCGGCAAGTTTAAACCGTAGAGGCTAGAATAGGGCACACCATCAATAAACACGCTTAAGGTAGATTGCTCGTAGTTTCGCGGTAGTCCTCGCACTTGGATATAAGCATAATCTCCGGTAATGGCCTGCATATTAAAGTTTGGCACAAAGTTAAGTAGTTCATCGAGATTAGAAATATTAAGTGATCTTATTGTTTCTTCATCAAATACGGTGATGTTCGACGAAACATCAAGAGGCGTTTTATCAATACGTTGAGAGGTAATGGTAATGCGTTCAATATCATCAAGTAGTGCATCTGTTGCCATTGCACAAGGTGCGATCAGTACTAGCGGAATTAAAGAGTAAAGTTTCATAATACGAGCCAAAAGTTAATTCTGGCTGCCATTTAATATTAATGAGAAGTATTTTCATATATCATCGATAGCACCTCAGGGAGTCAAATTATCACGACAGGGAGTCTTTATTTAAGATGGTAAAAAATGAGTACCCACAGTATTGATATTCGTGATTTCGACGGATTTAAAACACACCATAAATTTTATGAAACAAAGCTTTCTGAACTCAGTGACCACCAGTTTACTTTGCCTCAAGAATTTGGTGGCGGGGTGAGTTATGGATTTGAATTTAGCAAAACCAGTATATTGCAGCTAAGCAGCATGTCGTTTGAAACAGAGACTGAATTTACCAATGGTGAAGGACCATTATGCGGCGCATTTATTGTACTCGAAGGCACACTAGAGCTAGAAATTGAGGGCTATGGCAGCCTCACCGCATCAAGTGATCAGGCCTGCTTATTTTTCTTAAATAAAGCCAAGTGCCACTGTCGTTATCGCGCGGGAAAAGTACGCTTGCTTAATTTTTCTATTGAGCAAGAGCTGATGGCTTCACTGGCACAAGATTACGATAACAGTCCTTTAGGTTATCAGGCCGATGAGCTGCATATTGATAACGCGTTATGGCTGCTTCCTGTGTCACCCGAACTGCAAGACAATATTCGTCAGATTTACCAGTGTGAGCTTCCGGCAGCCAGTGGCAAGCTGCTGATCCAAGCGAAAGTACTGGAAATTCTTACGCAACTTTTCGAGCTTAGGCAGCAGCGTGAAAACAAGTGGCCCGCAATAAAATCGCGAGATTTAGATGCCATCTACAATGCGGCAAATACTATAGAGCAATCAATGCAAAACCCACCAAACTTGATTGAATTAGCACATTTGGTTGGCATTAATGACAACAAATTAAAAGTGTTGTTTAGGAAGGTATTCGATTCTACCGTATTTGAATACTTGCACCTAAAACGAATGCAAAAAGCGCAAGGGTTACTAAAACACTCGGGTTTATCCATCGCAGAAATTGGATTTGAAATTGGCTTAAAACACGCTGGCAATTTTGCGCAAAAGTTTAAGCAGTTTTCGGGCTACTCCCCGAGAGAATTTAGATCAAAAGTTCAAACCCATGAACACAGTTGAGACTAAATTATACCAATTCTGTTACGTATGTGATCAGGGATAGTGCTGGATAAATGAAATGGTAACAAGGCGGAATTTTTCTTATGTAGTTGTTCTACATTGATAAGTTCTAACGCAGTTAGCATGATATTTAGCCCGCTAGGATGATCAGCTATTTAAGTGAATTGGTATTAGTTCAACTCTGGCGATAAGCGCTTAATATCACCTTCGATCGCTTCCATGCGTGCGATAGTGAGTTGCTCGTACGGATCAATATCAAAATGCCAAATTAAATTACCTTGTTTTACCAGTGTAATATCGCTTGGGTTAGTAAGGTCGAGACGCCAAATTTTATCTTGCTTTGACCATGATGATTGCCAATACAGAGCATTGTTTTTAATGCGAATATTGTGCAATAAATTCGTTTGCTCGCGGCTAAGTTTTGCGAGATTTTCGCCGCTTTCAGTTAAATCAGTTTTGCTAATTAATTGATTGTCTTGTAGCACTAACCAACGGCTATTACTGCTATCGAAATAGGCAAACTGTGCATTTAAATCAATACTTTTAAGCACTCTGCCTTGTAAATCATAGAGCTGTATTTTGGTGCCATCAAAGGCGTAAACCGTTTGCATATCATACCAGCCGGCATTTTTTATGGTGCTATTTAGCTCAGTGGTAAACTGCAAAATCAGGCTTTTGCGATCATATAGCGCTAAATCCATATCGCGGTTCGACAGCAGCATGCTTAAATCCGGCCGCCATTCTAAAAACTTAACGTATTCATAACCTTTGTGATTAGAAAGGCGCGTTACCTTGTTGTCAGCATGCAAATACACTTCGCAAACGCCGCTGCGGCGCGACATAAATGCGGTTTCACCTAAACTATTACTGACAGGTAAATAATCGATGCTTGAGGTTGAGAAAATCGGCAAGTTGTCTTTATCTCGAATATTCACTTGCCAGCTTTCAATTGCGGTGTAGATATCGCCATTTTTATCAATTGAAGCACTGGTGAAAAGACCTTGAGCGGTGTTGTAAATAGGATAGCTTTGGCCATCGCGGTGCGTTGCTATTAAATTATGGCGCTGACTTTCATCGTTACTGACAATGGCACCGTTATTTGGATTATAGGCCACAAGCCAAACTGGAAATGGCCAGCTAAGCGCTTCTTTGCCATCAAGTGACACCAGTTTGCTGGTGTGGTCAATATAATTAAATAGAAAATAAACGCGATTATCCCATGCTGAAATAGCCCCTTTGTATTCAGCTTGAGCAGGGCGTTCAAGTGGCATCGCAATAAGTTCTTCGGTACCAATGCGGTACAAGTAGGGCACTAATACACCTTGCTGTAAGATGCTTAAAATAAGCTCGTCATTTGATTTCCAAACAGGCGGTTTTGCCGATTCACACACGATGCCGTTAGCGCGGTGGCTGGTGGCACCTTGCGGTGAAATAATTGAAAGTTCACATTTATCTTCAATAAATTGCCAATATGCTAATAGCCTTCCTTTGTGTTGCCAAGCGGGAAAACCAACTCGATGAGCAAAGGTGCGATTGAATAACTGTTGGCCCTGCTTATCGGTAATGGTGAGCGTTTTGATATCTTTAATGTACGCCATTAAATCGTGTTCACGATGTACGCTTACATCAAATTCTAACCCTAAATCGTAGCTCACATCATGAAGTTCATAATGTGGAACTTCAAACTCGCTTTCTTGGCTATTAAAAAACGCCCAAACGCTAAAACACACGACTAAAATCGGCAGCACTGCCAATAGTGGGTGAAACTTTCGACTACTGCGTTCTATGGTTTTTACTTGCGCTGGCGCATTGCTAACAAGCTCAACATTGGCAATAAAACAGTAACCCTTTTTCGGCACTGTTTTTATAAAGCGAGGATTGCGTGAACTATCACTTAGTAGTTTTCGCAGTTTAGTTAACAGTTGATACAGGCTGTTTTGTTCAACTATGGTGTTTGGCCATAACGCGGTTTGAATGTGTTCTTTTGAAATAACTTGCTGCGCATTATTTATCAGCATGGCAAGCAACTGAGACACTTGCGGTTCAAGTTTTTCTATCTGACCTGTTTGCCACAGGCAAAGCTCATCTTTAGATGCATTAAATTCAAACTCTGCAAATCTAAATGTACCTTGTCTTGGGGTATGAGCGTTTTCCATAGCTGTTTAAACAGGCCTTTTATAGTTTTAATAACAAAAATACGGTTTTGCAGATTAAAGTCAATAAATATAAGACTTCTAGCAGCTTTATTAAGAAAAAAATCAGCTTTTTAAGCAGCTTTTTCTGCTGATATGTAATGCAAATAAACCGCATATGAGCCGTTATGAAAAATCCGTTAATTTACTCAATTACACTTGTGAGCTTTGCCACACTGGCCGAGCAATCGGCAATCACATTAGATGGTCAGCTCGCTGAAAATATATGGCAGGATGCCACTCAATACCAAACCTTTTATCAGGTAGTGCCAGCCACCTTGTCAGAACATAAAAACAAAGTGGAGGGGCGAGTCTACAGCGATGAAAAAGGCATGTATATCGGCATGATTAATTATCAGCCAAAGGAGCAGCGTAAAAAGCAATACAACTTGCAAGATGCGTTTATGCAAGCAGACTTCAATCGCTTTGTTATCGATTTTTCAGGCGATGGTAGTGGCGCGTATTTATTTGCGGTAACGCTGGGTGGCGGTATTCAAGATGCGGTACTGACGCCGCAATTAGCAACCGACTATGATTGGGATGGCGCTTGGCAATCTGCATTTTATGAAGCCGATGATTTTTGGTCGATAGAAGCGTTTATTCCATGGCATGCAGTGTCGTTTCGCCATAAACAAGACAACAACGGCTACTCTCAAGTGGGTGTATCGCTTCAGCTTTATGATTTAGCGAAAAACTATATTTATGGTTCGCAGCCACAAACCACTGGCAATAGCGATTTTTACATTGAAATGCCAAAAGTGCAGGTGAAAATACCACAGAGTCAGCAGTGGGTATTTGTGCCTTATGCCAGCTATTCAAACGATTTTGTGGCGAATGATGGCGATGCAAACTTAGGGTTTGATTTAGTCTATAAGCCGAATCACCACCATAAGTTAAGTGTTGCGGTGAATCCTGATTTTGGTCAGGTCGACAGTGACGAGGTGGTGCTGAATTATTCTGCAGTGGAAACATTACGCACTGATAAGCGTCCGTTTTTTACTCAAGATATTAGTGTGTTTAGCATTCCGTCCGAGCGCAATACAAAGCTTATTCACACTCGTCGTATTGGTGCGGGCAGTGATGATAATAGTGAATTAATTACACCAATTGATGTGGCTGCGCGCTTTGTCCATCAAGGTGAAAACTTGCAGTTGGCGGGTTTTGCTGTAGCGGAAGATAATTTAGCCTCAGAAGCGGGCAAAGACTTTTATGCAGGACGCATTAATTACACCCAGCAAACGGCGCAGCAAAACTGGCAAACCGGTGTGTTGGCAACTAAAACCAAGCGACCATGGTTAGATCGAGATGCCTACAGTTATGCTTGGGATAGTCAGTATCAAAGTGATACCTGGTCAGGTCAGGTTGCATTAATGCACACGGATATAAGCGAGCAGGGGGTAAGTACACAAGGTACTGGTATATCGCTAAATGCAAAGTACCAATTTAATGTAAACACATCAATTTCAGCTAATTACTTAAGACTTGATGATGGTTTTGATAATAACGACTTAGGATACAGCGAACGTAATAATTGGCGTGCCAGTGAAATCAACTTTAGCCATGCTATCAACACTGACAATAAGTGGTTTAATCGCGTATTGCAAAAGGCCAGTATTAATTATCATACCGATGATAATGGCTTAAAGCTAACCAGTAATCCGCAATATTTAGTGAATCTAAATCTAGAAAATGGCGGCCAATTTGAAACCATAATTAATTACTACGCAGGAGCATGGCACGACAACTTAGGCTATGGCACGGACGCAGTTTATGTTGATGATAATTGGACTTCTCGCGTGATGTACATTAGCCCTTATACAGGTATGTTTAGTTGGGCAGCGAGTTACCAAAATGATCAAGAGGGGTTAAATGGCCGTGCTGATCAGTACGCTGTTGATTTAACGCTAATGCCTCACCCAAATTGGCGCATTGCATTTAACAATTACTTCCGTACGGGTGATGGCTGGTTGGTAGCAAATCAACAAAATGTGATTACCGAATACGACCGTGATTACTATGCAAACCATATTAAAATTTCAGGTTTAATTTTAGATAATCTTGAATTTAGTTCGACATTTCAGTGGGCGAGTTTGAAGGCGCAAAGTAAGCAGGTTTATCGTGTTTCGCAAAATGGTTTGCAAGCCGACACTCGCGATACCAGCTTTGATGATTCGCGTTTCAACTTGCAACTAAAACTGCGCTATAAAATGGGCGCATATTCAGATATTTATTTGGTTTATGGGCGTGGTGGTAACGAATTAATTGAACGCGATTTAACTAATAACCGCTTTGCAACATTAGAGCGCAATTGGCAGCAGCCCGATCAAGAGTTTGTTACATTTAAAGTACGCTATCTGTTTTAGCTAACACCAAAGCAAAAACCTAACTGCCCTAGGTTTTTGCTTTTTTCTTGCCTTTTACAAGCTTTATCCAAAACGCTAGCTCAAACAACACACCTAATATAATTACCAAAAAAGTACCGCTTTGAAACGAAACGGTATAAAAGAAAATGGCCGTGATAAGCAGTGCCGCTAAAATTAGGTAGTGAGTAACAGTTGAAAACATATCGATTCCTTAAGTTGTTTTCTTACGCGTTGGCTTTAAATAGCAACTGATTTTGGCCTGCTGACTTTAAATAAAAGCGAATTTCTTGGCCTAATCGAGTTGTTACCTGGCTGATAATAAAATCACCCATTTTTTCAAGCTTAGCTAAGTAGTTAGTGCGATTTTTAAATGACTGCTTAATTAAGGTTTGCTTTTGTCCGTTGATATAAAGCTTTGCATCCTGCTGATCATTTTTTGTTAAGCGTATTTGCTGTCCAGCTAACACTAATTTATATGTTTTAAGCATAATGCCTCCTTAATTTGTTAAGGCTAGACTAAGCAAAAATTAAAAACGATGAGCTTAAAAGTGTTTAAAGGCGATATTCGGTGATTACTGGATTTATTTAATTTTGCTTATGGGCGATTCGCCCATTGATTGATCATATTGAGTAAGTCTTTTTCAACCAAAGGTTTAGATAAAAAGTCATTCATACCAGCGGCTAAGCATTTATCTTTGGTTTCACTCTGATTGCTGGCTGTTAACGCAATAATGGGGGTATTTGTATCAAATTGGCGTATTTGCTTAGTGGCATCAAAGCCATCTAATTCAGGCATTAAGCAGTCCATTAAAATAATATCAAATTGATGCTCTTTTGCTTTCGCCACGGCTTCAAGCCCATTATTTGCTGTTGTGACAGTATGTTCAGCAAGCATCGCTTTTGCGATATGTTGGTTTAGCGGTACATCGTCTACTAGTAAAATAGCTGCATCGACGACTTTTTCAATATTGTGTGTGGCGTCTAGGTTTAGCTCTGGTTTTTCAACTTCATCGCACGGTAAGGTCACAACAAAACGTGATCCTTGACCAAGTTTACTGGCAACTTCAATTGCGCCATTCATTTGTTTTACTAGCGCATTACAAATGGCTAAACCGAGTCCAGTGCCGCCATATTTGCGGGTTGTACTGGCATCTGCTTGAACAAACTTAGTGAATAAAGAATCAATTTGCGCTTCGCTTAAACCTATGCCGGTATCAACAATCGTGATGGTGAGTAAATATTTTCCTTGTCCCGTTGCGGTTAATTCTACCGACACCGACACAGTGCCTTGCTCAGTGAATTTAATCGCATTACTAATTAAGTTGATTAATACCTGTTTTACGCGCACATCATCAAGTGCCACATAAGATGTTTGATTAGTATAATTTGCGATAATACTAACGTCTTTTTCCATCGCCGATGCATTAAACATATCAACAACGTTCTTTAGCATTTGGTTGATTTCACACGGCACGGGATGCAGTATAAGTTTGCCTGCTTCGATTTTCGAGATATCTAAAATATCATTGATGGTTGCGAGCAATTGCTGCCCCGAGCTGGTGATCACATCAAGTTGTTGCTGTTGTTGTTCGGTCATTGATGTTTTGGCAAGCAGTGTTGCTGTGCCGAGTACACCGTTTAGCGGAGTGCGAATTTCGTGACTCATTACGGCGAGGAAATCTGACTTAGCTTGCGCGGCCAATTGGCTCTTTTCGGTTTCTTTCTTTAATTCGGCCTGCTTGGTTAGCAAATTATCGAGCAAGTCGTTGTATGCATTGACTAGTTCGCCAATTTCATCGCTGCGTTGAACCGATACTTTTTTTGGTTTACGAGATTTAATGCCCGCGCGGATAGAGTTCAACAATTGATATAGCGGCACAATTGCTTGGGAACGAATTACATAAATACTTAGTGCCATAGTGATTGAAAAGCCAAGTAGGGCGGCGAAGAAAATATATTGGTTAGACAGCGCGATATAGTTGCCTAATTGTTTGGTGTTTATCACAAAAATAACAATGAGATCTTCAAGTGCGCGGCGGTCTTCCGATACCGCTTCAAAGCTGGCTAAATAAATAAGCTGGTTATCAAAGTAAAAGTAATCGGGTGCTTGGTTAAAGTTTAGGTTATCGAGTAGTTGGCTAAAGCGAAAATGAGAAGAGGTAAACGATTCACCAATTAATTCAGCTTGGTTGCTTGCTAAAATAACCCCTGAATCTGCTTTGGCAATAAGTACATGATCTACGGCATCGTTTGCACCGATTGCACTTGTAACGCGTTTAAAGTTTGCGGTGCTAATGCGATTGGCTGTGGCAACAACAATGCTTTCAATAATTAACTCGGCTTCATGCTTCATCATTGCTTTAGAAAGCTGGGTTGCATTGTGTTTATTAAACAATACTAACCCCGCCAACACGGTGATATAGATAATACTGAGCAGTAAAGTTATTCGCTTTCCGAGCGTTAAGCCTTCAGTCACTTAATTTCCCTATAGATAAAAACTGCGAGAGCGCGTTGCACTCAAAATTTATACTATTTGTTTCATTTAGCACAGTACACACTTGCTGCATGTTTTGCGATAAGCCTTTTGGCGAGAGTATCTCTCGCTGCTCATTTGCGGATAACACCTTTAAATCCTGAAAAGCTGCGGCAAATTCATCTGCGCTAATACCTTCGCGTTTAGCCATAATATTGTTTGCTTCAATAGGGTGCTGTTTCGCGTAATCAAGCGCTGCTTGCCATGCGTTATGAAAGCGTTTTATCCAATCTGGGTTTTGTTCAACTAGCTCGCTTGAAACCGTTACCACATCTAAAATCGTTTTAGGTATTTCACGCGAATCAAACACCTTTTGTAACTCAAATTCATTTAATAGTAAGTTGGAATAGGGAGGGTAGGTTACGTAGGCGTCGATAATATCTTTATCAAATGCATCTGGCGCATCAAGCTGCTCAATGTTTAGCATTTCAATGTCATTAAGTGCCAAGTCGTGCTTCGCCAGAGCTTGATGCAAAAAGAATGAACCTAGCGAACCAAGCTCAACACCTACACGTTTACTTTTAATTTGGCTAAGTTCGCTAATGTCCGACTTTGCTAAAATCATATCACCGCCGTTTGAGTAATCCGTTACTAATACAATTGATATCGGCTTTTTATGCTGCGCAGCTAATGACACAGCTTCGATCATGGTACTGGTCATGGCATTTGCTTTGCCTTGTCGGAAAAAGCGTTTTACTTCAGCCAATGACGGTGCTTCAATGATTTCTATATCTAATCCCGCTTGTTTAAATAGACCTTTTTCATTCGCTAAATATAAAAACTCGTAACCTGGCCATGGATTGATTGCCAGTTTGATTTTTGGATTATGAGGCTGAGAGCATGAGCTTAATAGCAAGCTGGTAAAAATAACTAGTATTAGATGGATTGGTTTCATTATTTGTCTTCGCCTAACGCTTTTTTATTTAGTATAGAAAACCTTATGGTAAGTGGTATAAATCAAAGTAAAAATATGAAATTCTTCAATATTCTAAAATATTCAGCTGTTTATTTTCCAATGACTAGCCAAGAATAAGTGTGTTTGCTGGCCAGCGACGGACAATTAACGAATTAAGGAATATACAATGACATTAGGCGAAAAGTTAAAACAATTAAGACAAGAAAAAGGGTTAAGCCAACCCGAATTAGCAGCTGAAGCCGGTATTGAACAATCGTATTTATCAAAGTTAGAAAATGATAAATCGCTCCCATCGAATGACATTTTGCGGAAAATACTCGCTGCGTTTCAGGTGTCACTGAGTGACTTTGTAACAGACGAATTAGTGCAAAAAGACATGTCACGGCTAAAGCAAATACCCGACATAGAGCAGCTTATTGCGCAAAAATCACAAAATCAATTTACGCAAAGGCGCAACTTTTTATTGGCTGCTAGCATAAGCATCGTGTTGGCCTCGACCCTGTTTTTTATTGGTTACAGCAAACTTATTTTTAATGAGTATGTGTATCACTATGAATCGATTGGTGTGGTGAAAGACGATGAACCAGCGGATATATTTTCGCGTTGGGAAAGGTATTATTTAAATACAGGTGAGGAGTTGTCGGCATTACAAAGGCAGAAAAAACAAAAATCCTTAAGCTTAGAAATGGCAAAACGTCGCGTTACATTAGTGCAAATGACACCAGAGTATAAAGGCCCAAGCTTTACCGAGACTGTCGCAGGGGGCAGACGCATTTATAAGCTTGATAACTTAATGAGTAAAAAGATTCGCCGCCCAATTAATTCATGGTTGCAAGTGCTTGGCGTACTGCTATTTGCATCAGGCATTATGGGTTTTGTATTAGAAAGGCGATTATTTAAACTGAACTAGGGTAATCAAGTAAGCCGATCATGTTAAAGCACTTAATGGCCAATTAAGTGCTTTAACGTTTTAGCTCAGAACAACTGAGTTAATAAAAACGTCATCCACATTGCCATAAGTAATAATGAGCTGATGCCAAATGCATATGTACGCCTTTTTAAATTGCGTGCAGAGATATGCTCAAATGCATGCCAAAACCGTAGCGCAACATAACTCCAAGCAGCAATCATCCAAATGAGCGTTTCAATAGAATGAAACGATAAAAAGCCTAATAGAATAATAAATAAAACTGGCTGTTGAAACTGATTGTCATAGCTGCGCCCTGCTAACAAAATATCTTGCGGCATTTCGCTGTAATTAATATTTTGTACTGTTTTATAATTGAGCTGTTTTTTACGCACTGCGATAATGCGCTTTGTTGCGGCACGGATCAGTAAATAAAAGGTCAGAACTAGCTGTGCCAAAATAGGGCCGTATATCCAAATCATGTGTCTTTTTCTCCTTAAGTAAACACGGTAAGGCCTAGTGTATTGCTAAAAAGCTTGCTATAACGTGTCTTAACTGACTAAAAAAGGTTAATTAAAGACATGCATAAAATTGGTATATTGGTTAATCAAGGTGTGATGGCGACCGCAGTTACAGGTGTAATTGATGTACTCAATGTGGCGAATGGTGTTTACAAAAAACGCACTGGCGCAAATGCAGATGCCTTTAGTTGGCAGCTAATAGGTGTCGATAAAAAATACGTAGAATCGAGCCAAGGATTGGTGTTTAAAGCGGATGTATGGCTTGAAGAAACCAGTGAATTTGATGTGGTGATTTGGCCTGGCAGCCAATACCGCAGCTATCAGGAGCTCTGGCAGCTATGCAAAAGCCTAAAGCCGTTTCATCCGCATATTGTTAAGCTCGCAGAAAATGCCGAATTGGTAATGTCGGGATGCACCGCTGTTCCGCTGCTGGCGCACACAGGCTTACTGGCTGATAAAAAAATTACCGCGAGCTGGTGGCTAGATAGTTTTTTTCAGCGTCACATAAAGGGTTGTAAACTCGATACGAGTGAGATGTTGCGACTTGATGGTAAGTTTTTAACCTGTGGTGCCACATCGAGCTTCCTGCTATTAACTTGGTATTTGGTGCGTCATTACTTAGGTAAAGATATTGCCGACACAGTTGCTCGTTATCTATTGATAGATACTGAGCAGGTAAAACAAAGCGCATTTTTTGCGTTAAATGATTTACCTGAACACCAAGATGCGGAAATGCGAAAGCTAGAGCAGTGGATCTGCGATCATTTGGATAGCAGTATCGATGTATCAACTATGGCGTATAAGCTCAATATTAGTGAGCGTACATTAACTCGTCGATTCAAAAAGCTGTTAGGCGTTGCGCCCATGCAATATGTGCAAATTGCACGCATTGAACGCGCGTGTGGTTTGTTAAAAACAACCAATAAAACGGCACAGCAAATTGCGTTGGGTTTAGGTTATCAAGATGACGCCGCGTTTCGTAAATTATTTATTAAACATAAAGGCGTGGGTATGGGTGAATACCGCAGAAACAAAGAATTTTTTGAATTGTAAAAAAGGGGCAAGTGCCCCTTTTTTATTTCATTAAATTAACTTCAACTTTGCCGTCTTTTATAACAAAATCAACCTGTTCCATTGTACTGATGTTCTCAAGAGGATTGCCTTTTACTGCAATCACGTCGGCAAACTTCCCAGCATCTAATGAACCAAGAGAGTTTTGTTGTTTAAGTAACGTTGCGGCATTAATGGTTGCCGCCTGTAGCGCTTGTAGCTCAGTCATGCCAAATTTCACCATGCGGCTAAATTGGTGACCATTGTCACCGTGAGGATATACACCAGCGTCAGATGCAAACACCATATTCACCCCCGCTTTTACCGCTTTAGTGAAACTTGCACGCTGACGCGAACCTACTTTACGTTCTTTATTCAAACTTTCTTCTAGAATGCCGGCTTTTTTACCCTCGCTAAGAATATACTCGGTGTTATAGATATCCATCGAGAAGTAAGTGCCTTTTTCAAGTGCTAACTGGATTGCCTCATCATCCACAAAGCTGACATGCTCAACCGAGTTAACACCTGCTTTAATTGCCGATTTAATACCATCGGTACCATGGGCGTGTGCTGCTACCGTTAGGCCGCGTAAATGGGCTTCATCAACAATCGCAGTCATTTCTTCTTGTGAATATTGTTGTGCGCCCACTTTGGTGCCTTTTGATAGCACGCCACCGGTAGCGCAAAATTTAATAACATCAGCGCCGTATTTGATGTTTTCACGCACTTTTGCTCGCACTGCCCAAGGGCCGTCGGCAACACCTTGACTCGTCACTGCATGTTCATGGGTTAATAAATTATTGTCACAGTGGCCGCCAGTAACGCCTAGGCTTGGCCCAGCCGCAAAAATACGAGGGCCGGGTACATCGCCATCTTTAATTGCATCTTTTAGCGCGATATCGGCGTAGCCTAGTGCGCCTAGGTTACGTACCGATGTAAAACCGGCCTCCAATGTACGTTTTGCATTACGCACTCCAGTAATTGCGGAGCGTTGTGTAGTGCGTTGCAGGCGTTTGTAACCGTGTACTTGGGCGTCACTTGTTAAATGCACATGCATATCAAAAAGCCCAGGCAATAATGTGTAGCCTTTTAGTTCCATTACTTTGGCATCAGGTGCGTAAGCTTTGCGATTGCTTTTGCTAAGGCTCACAATTTTATTATCTTCAATGACCAGTGTGGCTGGTTTAATTAATTTACCTGTGTTGATATCGAGTGCGGCATCGGCATTTAATACGAGCTGCCCTGCCATTGCCGAAAAACTACTGAGTGTTGCTAACGCAATAAGTGTACGTTTAAACATAATTACAAACTCCTGCTGATTTTTATTTGTTATCCCATAGCTGTTCGCAATAGTGAAGAAAAACTCGATAATTAACCAAGTTAAAAATCCACACGGTAAAAATAAACGTAACATCATGGATATAGGCTAAAATTATCTGCAAAATTGGGTTATATTTAGCGTGCATAAAATCAACAGGAAGTCATAAATGAAAGCGTTACTCGTCAAAATTTTAGTACCAATCGGTATTTTTATTATCGGAGCCTTAGGTTTTAGTTTAATCAAATCAAGTGCCGCCGATGATGGCGAGAAAAAGCCTGTTGATACCCGTCCTACGGTAAGCGTTTCAACATTAAAAGCGGTTGAGCATCAAGTTGTACTAACCAGTTTTGGCGAGGTAAAACCGCTAGAAACAACGCATTTAGCGGCGCAAGTTTCGGGCGAAGTGATGTCTTGGCATAAGAACTTTGTTGCGGGTGGTTTAGTAAAACGTGGTGAAGTGTTATTTACCATTGAAAAAGATAATTATCAGGCTGCATTGTTGCAAGCCGAAGCCGCACTTACTAGCGCGCAAGCAGCGTTAATTGAAGAGCAAGCAAAAGCACAAGTTGCGGAAGATGAAGCCAAACGTTTTCCGAATAAACCACGCACCGATTTATTTTTAAGAAAACCACAAGTGCTTAGCGCACAAGCACAAGTGAAATCAGCACAAGCTGCATTAATGCGTGCACAACGCGACCTTGCTGATTGCGAAGTAAAAGCCCCTTACGATGCGTTAATTATTTCGCGTGATATTGGCGTGGGCCAGTTTGTTAACAAGGGCACTCAAGTGGCTCAGTTAAACAACATTGAAACCGCTGAAATCATTGTGCCGATTGCTGGTTTTGATAGTTTATTTTTGCCTTCACCGCTTGCTGAAACACCTGTAAATATTTCTTATAAAGGCGTTAACGGCTTCGCTCGCCAAGGCAAAATTGCGCGTGACTTAGGGATAATTGATAGTGCAACGCGAATGAGCCATATCGTGGTTCAGGTTGACGATCCATATAATCTTAAAAGCCAAGGTAGCGACTTAAAATTTGGTAAATATGTCGAAGTGTCGTTTAGCGGTCAGCAACTATCGCAAGTATTTAAATTGCCACAAGAGCTTGTGAACAACCGTACTGTATGGGTTGTTGATAACGAGCAAAAGCTGCAAGCCAAAGAAGTAAATATATTGCGCAGTGAAGGGGCATTCTTTTTGATTGATAAAGGCCTTACTAATGATGAGAAGCTGGTACTAACACTGCCTGAATACCCGCAGCAGGGCATGGCGGTAAAGCTAGCAGTAAGTAAATCAAGCGAAGCGCTAAAGTAAGGGCAAACCATGAAACATAATCAACAAACAGGGTTAATTGCCTTTTTTGCCAATAACTCAGTTGCCGCCAACTTAATGATGTTTTTCATTATTTTGATGGGCATTGTGAGCTACGCAACGATTCAGCGACAAATGTTTCCCAGCATTGAAATTAACTATATTACGGTTAATGCCAACTACCCAGGCGCCTCGCCACAAGAAATTGAAGAAGGCATTTTAATCAAGATTGAAGAGTCGATTAAAGACATTACTGAAATCGAAAAAAGCATTTCGCGTGCGTTTCGTAATGGCGGTAGTGTAACCCTAGAGATCGACCCTGATAAAAACTTGGCTGAAGTACTCGATAAAGTAAAACTGAGAGTGGATGGCATTGCCACTTTCCCTGCTGGAATGGAGCCTGTTACCGTTTCGCAGATAGAATTTCAGCAAGATGTTATCAACATGGCGTTAGTCGGTGATTTGCCGCTCACTCAGCTAAAACCAATTGCACGCCAAGTTGAGACAGAATTGCTGCAATTAAAAAATGTCTCACTGGTTAACTTAAGCACGCCAGACGATGAAATAGCGGTTGAAATTCAACCCGATCAGCTGCGTAAATATAATCTCACCTTAAGCCAAGTAAGTGATGCGATTCGTCGTTATTCTGCCAACATTTCAGCAGGCCAACTGAAAACCGACTCGGGCATTATTTCTGTGCGTGTGGAAAATCAGTTTTATAAAGGCGATGAATTCCGTCAAATCCCCGTAAAGGTGGGCAACAATGGCGCAAAAGTATTGCTTGGTGATATTGCGGAAATTAAAGACCAATTTGTTGAAGGAGAACGCTATTTCCAAATGTCGGGTGCCAATGCGATTTCTTTGTCGGTAAAAGCAACGAAAGACCAGAATATGATTCCAGTTGCGGAATCGGTAAACCGCTATATTGAAGAGCGTAATAAAACACTGCCACCGGGCGTGCAGCTTGAGAGCATTGTTGATATGACATATTACCTCAATGCGCGTCTCGATATGATGCTGAAAAACCTATTTCAAGGTGCGATTTTAGTAGCCTTAATGCTAACCCTATTCTTACGTTTTAAATTGGCGCTTTGGGTGATGGTGGGTTTGCCAGTGTGCTTCTTGGGTGCCATGATGATGATGCCGATGGTCGGCGTAAGCATTAATATTGTATCGCTTTTTGCCTTTATTATGGTGTTGGGTATTGTGGTTGATGATGCCATTGTAATTGGCGAAAGTGCCTATAGTGAAATTGAACGGTCCGGCCCTGGCGTAACAAGTGTGGTGCGTGGTGCGCAGCGGGTAGCGACACCGGCGACTTTTGGTGTACTAACCACCATTGCGGTATTTGCGCCGTTTACGCTATCAAGTGGACCTGAAAGTGCGTTTTTTGTCAGTATCGCTGCAGTCTCTATTTTGTGCTTAATCTTTAGCTTGATTGAATCTAAGCTAATTTTACCCGCTCACTTGGCGCACACCCATTTTAGTGAAGTAAAAACAGATGGCTTTAGAGCCAAGTTTAACAAGCGATTTTTTGGCTTTGTAAATGGCCCTTATCAGCGTTTTGTTATTAAGTGTGTGGAGTGGCGCTACGCTGTATTTGCTGTTTTTGTTGCGTTACTAATGATTAGTGTCGGTTTGCTTGCCGGTAACTATGTGCGCGTTGTACCAACACCAAAAGTACCACATGACTTCCCAACTATTCGTATTGAAATGAACGATAACGTTTCAGATATGCAAACTATTTCTGCGTTGCAAACAATTGAAGCTGTGATCACACAAATAGATAAAGAAACTCAAGCAAATACCGGACAAACCATGATCCGCGATATGTTGGTGTTTAACCAAGGTCGTACCGAAGGCCAACTTGTTGTTCCTTTGGTTGATGAAGAATTAAGACCATATAACACCTTTGAACTGTCGCGTCGTTGGCGTGAAGCATTACCCGAAATTCCGGGACTTAAATCAATTAATATTCAAGATGATGTAAACGGTGGCGGTAATGATGGCGAATTTGGTTATCTGTTATTTGGCCCAGATATCGATACTTTAAATGCTGCAGGTCGTCAGTTTATTGCCATGTTGCAACAACAAAAAGGTCTGTTTGATATTAGCTCGACAATCGACCCTGCCAGTAAAGAAGTGCAAATCAGCTTAAAGCCTGTT
This sequence comes from Pseudoalteromonas sp. XMcav1-K, assembly GCF_044005875.1. Taxonomy (NCBI): domain Bacteria; kingdom Pseudomonadati; phylum Pseudomonadota; class Gammaproteobacteria; order Alteromonadales; family Pseudoalteromonadaceae; genus Pseudoalteromonas; species Pseudoalteromonas sp. XMcav1-K. The sequence continues at coordinate 92,189 of NZ_JBIPJE010000025.1, forward strand.
GCGTACGATCTAGGGCTTAATCTTGCCAATATTGCTAATCAGGTAGGCGCGAGTTTTTATGGTGGCGAAGCGCAGCGAGTCATTCGTAATGGCGAAGAAGTGCGGGTAATGGTGCGTTATCCTAAATTAACACGCGAAGCGTACTCGTCACTTAAATATACCGTTATCACAACACCTAGCGGCAAAGAAGTTATGTTAGGTGATGTTGTGGATTTAGTTGAAAAGCCGGGCATTAGTTATATTCGCCGTGAAGGGGGTTATCGTAGTGTGTATATTTGGGGCGCGATTGATGAAGAAGTGGTTGAGCCCGATGCAGTTGTTAAATCGGTTAAAGATGAATTACTTCCACAACTTAAAGAGCAGTTCCCAACCGTAAAATCTGAGCTTGGCGGTTCCATTGAAGAGCAGCAAGCGCAGGCCAATGAGCAGAAACTGTTTTTCGTAGCTGGTATGTTTATTGTTTATATTTTGCTGGCAGTGCCACTGAAGAGTTATTTCCAGCCGTTAATTATTATGTCGGTGATTCCATTTAGTATGGTGGGAGCAATTTGGGGACATTTCTCGTTTGGTTTAGATATTTCATTGATGTCGACCTTTGGTCTTATTGCTGCAGCTGGGGTGGTTATTAATGACTCCCTAGTTATGACCGATTTTGTTAACCAAATGCGAGCGCAAGGCGCATCGATAAAAGAGGCGGTAACAAAAGCGGGGTGTGCACGTTTTCGCGCAATTACACTGACCTCAATCACCACGTTTGTTGGGGTATTGCCAATTATGTTTGAAACCAGCTTACAAGCGCGCTTTGTTATCCCAATGGCAGTTGCTCTTGGCTTCTCGGTGCTGTTTGCCACATTGGTAACACTAGTGCTAGTGCCATGTATGTACCTTATCTTACAAGATCTTGGCAATGGGTTTATTTGGTTATGGAATAAAATCACCAGCCTTTTCGGAAGGAAAACCAGCTTGCAAAATTAACAGAAAAAGCCCTATTTATTAGGGCTTTTTTAATTGCTTTAAATCCCTATAAATCTGAATAGTTTTTAGCAATTCAATTTTCCTCGACTACACTTTTTAAGAACACTTATATTGCGGCTAAAAATCGTACACGAATGATAGCTACGGAACGCATAAGGATTATAAAGTGGAGTTTCGTTTGAAAAATACCTTATCTCACTCAGCGGAGTGTTTACGCAAAGCTGTGCCGTTAATGGTTAAGTACAATATTGCGGTTACCCCCGCAAATTATGCGCTATGGTATAGCTATGTATCTGGTAACCATCCCAAGTTAAATCAAAAGCTCGATTCTGCGTTAAGAACCTTTGGTACTTGCCCGCCTGCATTGTCACGGGATTTATTTGAAGAGTTTTTATCAGACAAAGATCTTGAGCTGTTTGATTCAGTTGCTGAAGACATTAATGCAGTTGTTGCTGAGGTTGAAAAGAACGTTGGGCAAACCTTAAATTCAGCCAGTGATTTTAGTGAAATTTTGAATTCATGTAATCAAGAACTGAGCGACTTTTCAAAAGAAGACGCATCAGAACGAGATATTTTAGAGTTAGTTAATAAGCTGTCGGAAGAATCAAAAAGCATGCAGCATACAACCGAGCGTTTTCAGCAGCAATTACGTGCTGCATATCAAGAGATTTCCAAACTGCGCAGTGAGCTCAATGAATCGAAAAGAGCGGCATCGAAAGATGGTTTAACAGGCCTTAATAATCGTAAGTCATTCGATGAAGATCTCGACTTATTGTGTAACAGTCACCACAGTGTTTTAAAGCTCTATTTAACCATTGTGGATATCGATAATTTTAAACAATTTAACGATGATTTCGGTCATCAAAAAGGCGACCTCGTACTAAAAGTGGTTGCTGAAAGATTAAAAAAACACGCCGATGAACTTAATGCTGCGTATCGCTATGGTGGTGAAGAGTTTTGTATTTTGAGCCAGTTTAAAGACAAGCGCTCAGCGGTTAATTATTTAGAAAAAATTCGTGTCGATATTGAACGTTTGGCGTTAAAAGACAATAAAACAGGCAAATCATTACGCAGTATTTCAGCCAGTTTTGGTGTAGCCGAGTTTGATGGTGAATCGTGTGAAATGCTTCTCGAACGTGCAGATAAAGCACTGTATAAAGCGAAAGAATCAGGTAGAAACTGCATTATTGTTGCTTAAGGAACAACGATGACAACGTTAATTGAAATGTTAGCAATGCAAAGAGCGCAAAGCGAAGGACGTCTTAAAGTGACGGCTGATGATATTATGTGGGCGCAAGCCAACATAGATTGTTTTGAAGCGTTGCGCGATTGTATGGGATTAGATGTTGCCGATAATGACGTACTATTTGACGACCAAATACACAGCTCTGAACGTTTACCTGAGTAACCTGAAGAGTTTTATAAATTGCCAATTATTTCATACAAGGTAAAGGCAACTTCAAGACCAATGAGCAGTAGCAAAAAGCTTAATAACACGGATTTAGGTACTTTTGCGCAGCAGTATGCGCCAAGAGGTGCGCCTACCACAACAACCGGAATCGCCGCCAATACATATTGAGATATTGGCGCGGTTATCGCGTTTAAATATAAGAAATTTATAACGCTAGCAAATACTGATGTTACCGCCATAATGATGACTGACGTGGCAGTCGCGATCTTTAAATCAGCTTTAAAATGCAGCATTAACAAGGCAAAAATAGCGATATCTGCCCCTGAGCCAATTAAGCCGCTGACGATACCTCCTAACAACGCCACAAATACCACCAACGCATTTTTCTTTTTACAGCCGAAGTCTATATCTAACTGCTGTTTACCCTTCCAATGAGCACGAAGCAGGGTGATGGCAAAGACTAATAAAAAAACGCTAAACAGAGATTTTGTGACCAATCTAGGCAGAAGGTCAGCAATAAACAACAAGCTGATAGCAATGCCGGGTAATGCGCCAAAAAGCGCAAGCAGTACAACCGAACGGTAATATTTAATGCCGCTAAATATAATGGTGAGACTGGCAGCTGTCATCCCAAAGCTCTGAATAGCGAGTGAAAATACTTTCGCAGTAGCAGGTTCAATGGCCAGCACTTTTGTCATGACTGGAAAAGCCACAGCACCGCCGCCAAGCGCTGTACCGCCAGCAACAAATGACCCGAATGCCATAGTAATCGCAATACTAATTTGCGACATAAAATTAGCCAATGCACTGTTAATTCCCTGCATGAATAGCCAGCAAATATAAGTACTAGCTAAAAATAAAAGGGGAATGTATTGACGGTAGCTTCGGTTTTTAAAATTCATGGACAGCGCTGTCATTTCTAATTGTTTACAAAATAGCAAAGTATTTGATACAAAGACAAGGTAAATAATTACAGCGTTACCTTTGCGTGTGCTATAGGCTGACTTACATAGAATATGGCACGCAGCTTTTGCTTTTTATAAAACCCTATCAAGCTGCTACAAAAATGAATTTACTGAAGCAAGCAACCAATAAAAGGCACATTACAGATCTAAGCGTCGTGAAAAACAGTATAAATCTCGGTGTAATTTAGTTTAATTTGCTTAACCACTTAATAAATCAAGAAGTTAGGTTTATAGTTAAATTAGAAACATAAAACCTCAACGATAATTTATTAAAACTATATGGCAACAATATTAATTACCGGCGCAGCGCAGCGTATTGGCCTTGATTTAGCAAAGCATTTTTTAAATAAAGGCGACAAACTGATTATTACTTATCGCACTAAACATGCGTCAGTAAATGAGTTGTTGGAGCTTGGCGCTATTTGTTTAGCATGTGACTTTGAGCAAAGTGATGCCGTAGAAAAGTTGGTAGAACAAGTTAAAAGCTACACTAACGAACTCAGTGCGATTATTCATAATGCATCAAGTTGGGATTGCGAAAGCAAGAACCCAGACTTTAATAGTTTATTTGATAACATGATGAATATTCATGCAAAAGTGCCTTATTTATTAAACTTAGCACTTATGCCTTTATTACAAAATAGCTGCGACGAACACAGTGATATTATCCATATTACTGATTACGTTGTTGAAAAAGGTAGCCCAAAGCATATTGCTTATGCCGCGAGTAAAGCGGCACTTGATAATTTAACGCGTTCATTTTCTGCCAAGCTAGCGCCAAAAGTGAAAGTAAATTCGATTGCGCCGTCATTAATTATTTTTAATGACCATGATGACGATGCTTACCGTGCAAAAACCCTGAAAAAATCGATTATGGCGTTAGAACCCGGCACGGCAGAAGTTATTAATGGTATCGAAATGATTCTAAACAGCAATTATATGACAGGACGCACATTGCAACTCGATGGTGGTCGCCACCTAAAATAGGACAGAACAATGGAAAAGAAACTAGCTGAAAACTACCGACAAATTATTGAAGCGGTTGGCGAAAATCCTGAGCGCGAAGGCCTGCTTGATACGCCAAAACGAGCTGCCAAGGCAATGGAGTACCTAACAAAAGGTTATCGCCAAACGCTTGACGAAATTACCAACAATGCAGTGTTTACCTCAGATGCCGACGACATGGTGTTGATACAAGATATTGAGCTGTATTCTATGTGTGAGCATCATTTATTACCTTTTGTTGGTCGTTGTCATATTGCCTATATTCCCGATGGTAAAGTACTTGGTTTATCAAAGTTTGCGCGTATTGTTGATATGTTTGCACGCCGCTTTCAAATTCAAGAACAGCTTACACATCAAATTGCTGAAGCGGTGCAACAAGTTACCAACGCGAAAGGTGTGGGTGTTATTGTTGAGGCCAAACACATGTGCATGATGATGCGCGGTGTAGAGAAACAAAACTCCAAAATGCGTACGTCTGTGATGTTGGGTAACTTCCGTGAAGATCCAAAAACACGCAATGAATTCTTGCAGTTAGTTAAGGGGTAACTATGCTCAATGCGATTATAAATATAACGAATTTACGCCTGCGCACTTACATTGGCTTTAACCCTGAAGAGCGTGAAAAAAAGCAAGATGTAGTGATTAATATTGAAGTGCATTATCCGGCCGATATGGCCTGTGTTACCGATCAAGTAGACCAAGCGGTAAACTATAAAGACATCACCAAAGCAGTGATTGAGCTGGTGGAAAACGGCCACTTTTTGCTGCTTGAAAAATTGGTAGCTGATGTACTGGAAGAGTGTCATCGCCATTCAAGTGTGACATTTGCCAAAGTGTCTATTGATAAGCCACATGCATTGCGCTTTGCAGATTCGGTATCGCTTACGCTTGCATGGCAAAAGGCAAGCTAAAAAAACTGTAGCGCCATAGCGATAACTATGGCGTATCGCAGTGCTTTTCCAATAGCTACAAGCAATACGAAAATAGAAAACGGCACCCGCATAATGCCAGCAACAAAGGTTAGTGGATCGCCCACAATGGGTAGCCAAGCTAATAATAAACTGGCTCTGCCGTAACGATTAAAGCTTTGCTGTGCTTTGTCTAGTTGTTGCTCAGATACTGCAAACCACTTTCTATCTTTAAAGCGATTAAGCTCCTTTCCTAACCACCAATTAACGCAGCTACCTAAAGTGTTACCCAATGTTGCACTAAACCACAGCAAAGCAATGTTGTATTGTTGCTGGGTGAGATAAGCAAGCATGCCTTCAGAGGCTGTGGGAAGTAGTGTTGCAGCAATAAATGCGGTAAAAAATAGTGATAGGTAGCTCAAACAAGGACTTAAATATTACTCAGTGATAGCTTGACGCATGATGCTAAATTTTTAACACTGAGTCCAGCGTAAATAATTATATGGAATATAAATGAAATACCTATTACCTCTGATGTTGCTAGGAACGCTAGCAGGTTGTGCGCAAACGCCAAAAAATCAAACCACCTACCAGAAACCGAATTACGAAACCTATATTGCTCAAGGTGAATCTTTTCCTATCTCACAATTTAACGATATGAAAGGTGAGACGGTTGAGTTGGCCGAAGACAAGCGCAAGTTAGTGTTACTTTTCGCCACTTGGTGTAGTGATTCACAGCGTTTTGTTAAACAGTTAATGGCATCGCCACTTATCGCAGACCCTGATCTGCAGATTATTGCGATTGGTCGAGAAGAAGATACGCAAAGCTTAGTGAACTTTTCAGAAAAGTTTGCAACTAACTTCACCATGGTGGCTGATCCAGAACGTAAAATTTATAGTCAATTTGCCAACGCGGGTGTGCCACGTATTATCTTGTTAGATAAGCAAAATCGTGTGGTTTCGACCTTGATTGGTGAAGCGCCAAACACCATTGAAAAAGTGCTTTGGTAACAAAAGAATACACCATTTAAATCTTATAACGCGTAAATTCGCGGATTGGTCGTTTCCAGTTGCAGCATTGAATGGGATGCTGTAATAATTGGTAAGTTAATAATATTAGGGGCAAACTATGAAATTAAGAACATTAGTTCTTGCAGCTGCAATTGCTGCACCAGCACTTGCAAACGCTAACCCTGCATTCAAAGAAGCAGAGGATGCTATCGAATACCGTCAACAAGCGTTTCAGTTAATTCGTACGCAAATCGCAAATATGGGCGATATGTTGAAAGGTAAAGTTGAATTTAACGCGGAAACTTTCCAAATGCGTGCTAACAATGCTGCAGCATTATCAAAAATGCCTTGGGAAGCGTTTTACGCGGGCACAGATAAAGGCGATACGTCTGCATTAGCAGCTGTATGGTCAGACAATGAAACGTTTATGCAAAAAGCAAATGCGTTTGCTGATTATGCAGATAAACTAGCTGTTGCTGCACAGTCAGGTGACCCAAAAGTAATTAAACCTGCATTTGGCGCCTGGGCAAAAGGTTGTAAAGATTGTCACAAGTCTTTCAAAGATTAATTGCTTAAGTTAATCGCAAAAAAAGGTCAGCATATGCTGACCTTTTTTAATGTGAGCGCTTGGTGTTAGTTTAGCCAATCAATGTACTAATTGACTCAGCGCCCCAAACGTAGAGAATAGACGTGGCAAGCACTGCAAAAATCGCAAAACCTAGCCAACCGCTTTTCATTTTGACACTTTGTTCATAACTTTCTGCTGTTTTGCCTGTGATCATAGGCGGCACAAGTGCTTTACCTTTTAGTTTATAAATAACAATAGCTGCAATATGCAGTGCGATAGCAATCAAGATTAAGTCAAAAATTTTGTGGTGTAAGCTGCCAGCAAGCGACGATAGGTCACTGCTTACCATAGCCACTAACGGGCCATCATACATTATATCGTCTGTGGTCATTAAACCCGTAACGGCTTGCGAAATAAGTAATATAAGAAACGCGATCACCATATAACTACCAGCTGCGTTGTGCCCTGGTTTAGCTTGTTGTTGCCCTTTAATCGCTGCGATAATGCTTTTGGGTGAATGCAGTAATGCCGATAATTTTGCAGTATCACTGCCGATAATGCCCCAAATAATACGTGTTGCTAATAGTGCTAATAGTGTGAAGCCTGCGACAAAGTGCACTTCCATAAGGCTGTTTTCAGCCGAATAGTAAAGTGTTGCAACCAATGCGACCATGCTCCAATGGAAAAAACGGATAAATCCATCCCATACTTGTGTTTTTTGCATTTTGGCCCCTAAAGCGTGTTATAAAAATAAACCATTAATTAAGGTCGTTAGACCCAAATTGAAGTTTTACTATGTTGCCATAAATCAGATAAATACGGTAAGCAAATACGTTAAACATCATAAAAAATGCTATTGAGCAATTTTGTACAATTTTAAAAAAACCGCTTGGCTATACTGATTGTGTAAATATTTTGCTCCCTTTATTTTTGAGAAGCGTTCATGGAAAAAACAGTCTTTCAATATCATCAGGATTTAAATGGACTCGAAGTACTAAAAGCGCAGTACAAGCAGCAGAATTTCGCACGCCATAGTCATGAAGGCTATACCATAGGGCTAATTGAAAATGGTGCGCAGCGGTTTTTTCGCAGTGGTGCAAATCATGTTGCGCCAGCAAGCAGTATTATCTTAGTTAATGCAGACCAAGTGCATAATGGCCAAACTGCGACTGAGCATGGCTGGGGTTACCGTGCTATGTATCCAACCCCAGAGTTATTTGAAGGGCTAACGGATGATATTGGTAAAGCAAAACTAGGCGCGCCCTATTTTGAACAAGCGGTAGTGTTCGACCCTGTGTTAGCACAGCAAATGGCGTTAACCTTCGATTTATTAGCGACTGAGAAAAGTGTATTGGCAAAGCAGTCAGCATTGTATCAATTATTAATTAATTTAATTGCTCGCCATAATAAAAGTGCTTTTAATTTAAAAGGGCTATCACGCAAACCACAACTAAACACTGCGCTTGAATATTTGCGCGATTATTATTTCGATAATATTAGTCTGACCGAACTTGCCGCGATTGCTCATATGAGTCCGTTTCACTTTATTCGACAGTTTAAGGCTGAAACAGGTATGACACCGCATGTTTATCAAACGCAATTTCGTATAAATCGTGCCAAGCAAATGCTACGCTCGGGGCTTGCGATTAATGACGTGGCACTATCTGTTGGTTTTTATGACCAAAGTCACTTTCATCGATATTTTAAGAAGAATATGGGGTTAACCCCTAAGCAGTACAGTAAGGCAGTGCTTTATAAAGCCTCATAAATTACTGATCAATCAACGAGAATTAAATGAAAACAGCAATTGCTAAAGGGTTTTGGGATATGCTCCCACTCAATCTAGCGGTGATCCCATGGGGTATTTTATGTGGCTCACTGGCAGTGCAATCGGGTTTTAGTCCGTTAGAGGCACAGCTGATGTCACTATTGGTGTTTGCCGGTTCTGCGCAACTTGTTGCTATAGAATTAATTGCTGGTAACGCTTCACTTATCACCATTTTAGTCACTACCTTTATTATTAGTGCTCGCCACTTTTTGTATGGCTTAAGTGTGCGCCATCGTTTAATTGATAAGCCGCTTAAGTGGCGTTTAGGCTTGGGTTTTCTACTAACGGATGAGCTTTTTGTTTTTTCACATCACCATAGGGCATATCAAGGGAAAGTTAGGCTAGTTTACGCCTTAGTTGCGGGCGGCAGCTTTTATATCGCTTGGAATATTTGGACGCTCATTGGTGTTGTAGCAGGGGCATTACTGCCGGACCTCACCCAGCTTGGGTTAGACTTTGCGATCGCTTCAATTTTTATCGCTTTGGTGATCCCAAGCATCAACAATTGGCCAGTGCTAATTGCGTGTTTAACCTCGGCTATTAGTATTGTTATTTTTAAACTGTGGCAATTTGAACTTGGACTTATTTTCGCAGCGCTGCTGGGCATGAGTGTGGGTTATGTGCTTGAAAGCAGACGAGGTGCAAAATGCTAGAGATTATTTTTTTGATGGCATGCGTCACGTTCACAACGCGTTTTTTATTTTTATCTAAGCGTTTGCCCTTTAGCATTGGGCCTAAAATGCAGCGTTTTTTAAGTTTTAGCGCGCCCTGTGTACTTACCGCGATTTGGGTACCGATTGTATTTGTGCAACAGGGGGAGTTGGCTATTTCGCTCGATAATCCGTATTTAATAGCAGCAGGTGTTGCCGTTTTACTGGCATATCGCTTTAAGAGTTTATATGTCACTACCGTGGTGAGTTTAGTGGTGTTTTTTTTACTGAAACTCTAACTGCTTTAAAGCAGTTAGAGTTTAGAAGCGGGCGCTTAAACCGACGCCTTTAATACTGCGCGGCTTATATCAAGTGTTACTTGTTGGCTTTCACCCAGTTCAGTCATACCGTGACGTTCAAGTTGTTCAACGACGGCATCAGCTACTTTTTCATCTAACTGGTAATCGCTTAAACGTGTTGGCATGTTTACCGAGTGGAAAAACGCCTCGGTTTTTTCAATCGCTTGGTCAATGGCTAAGTTTTTATCTTGCTCTGTAATACCCCAAATACGTTCAGCATACTGCAATAACTTCGCTTCTTTTTGTTGGCGCATAGCGTTCATCATACGTGGCAGCACAATCGCGAGAGTTTGCGCGTGATCTAAGCCGTATAATGCAGTTACTTCATGACCAAGCATATGTGTAGACCAGTCTTGTGGTACACCGGCACCAATTAGCCCGTTTAGTGCCATAGTTGCCGACCACATTAGGTTTTCACGAACCATCATATTATCTGGTTCTGCGAACACACGTGGTCCATCTTCAATTAGCGTATGCAATAAGCCTTCAGCAAAGCGATCTTGCACTTTGGCGCCATGGTCAAATGTTAAGTATTGCTCCATAACGTGCACAAATGCGTCAACGACACCGTTCGCTAATTGTCTTTCAGGTAATGTTTTTGTTACTTGTGCATCAAGTACAGCGAACTTTGGTTGTACTTTTTCACTTGCGAACGGCAGTTTGTCGTTGGTGTCGAGCTTAGACACAACTGAATAGCTATTTGATTCCGAGCCTGTCGCAGGTAAGGTAAGTACAACACCAATTGGCAGGGCGTCTGTTACTTCTGCTGCTTTTGCTAAAATATCCCATGGTTCACCATCGAACTTGGCCGCAGCAGCAATAAACTTAGTGCCATCAATAACGGAGCCACCGCCTACCGCAAGTAAATAATCGATGTTGTGCTCTTTTATTTTTGCAACGGCACGCATTGCGGTTTCATAACTCGGGTTTGGCTCAATACCCGAAAATTCAAAAACTTGGTGTTCACTTAGGGCATCGGTTACCTGCTGGTAAATACCATTTTGTTTGATACTGCCACCGCCATAAATAACCAGTACTTTTGCTGACTGTGGGATCTCGTGTTGAATACTCGCGATTTGGCCTTGGCCAAAAATAATTTTAGTTGGATTTACAAAACTAAATTCCATTGTATTGCCTCAATTAGGTACGGTAATTAAAGCCAGTCTAACGTTTTTCTGAGTTGGGATAATCCCCACTGTTGACAAATCACTTTTGCATGTATGCAATAATAAGTGTGTTCTAATTTCTATTTTTGCATAGGTGATCGGTATGAACTGGCAAGGGATCAACGAATTTTTGGCTGTAGTGGACAGTGGTAGCTTTACTCAAGCTGCTAAAGTGCTTGATGTGTCAACATCACATATTAGCCGTAGCGTCTCGCAATTAGAGTCGAGATTGGGTGTTGCGCTGTTAAAACGAACAACGCGTTCGCTTAATTTAACTGAAGCTGGGCAGCAATATGCAGCCTCATTACACTCGATTCAATCTGCAATGGAAGAGGCTAACCTAGCGCTGCAAGGTGAACAACAAGAGCCGAAGGGCAAGATTAAAATCTCGTGTGCTGGCGATTTTGCCTCAAAGCAAATTGCACCTAAGCTCGCGCAGTTTTGTCAGCGTTATTCACAAGTGTCGATTACCATGGATTTTAATAACCGCAATGTAGATTTGATCGCCGAAGGCGTTGATTTAGCGATTCGATTTGGCCGAATGGCTGACTCTAATTTAATTGCGCGGCCACTTTCAACACGTGTTATGACTTTAGTTGCATCGCCTGAGTACTTAGCAAGGTTTCCTGCACCAAGCCACCCAGAGCAATTGATAGAGCATAATTGTTTAATAGCGGTGACTAACCGTTGGCGCTTTAATATGGGCGACAATATTAAAGAGTTTAAGGTGGCTGGACGTTGGCGCAGCAATAATGGAGAAGCGCTGTTGCAAGCGTGTTTATCGGGCTTAGGCATTGCGCATCTAGCGTATGATATTGTTGGTGACTATATTGAAAGTGGCAAATTAGTAAGCTTATTAGACTCATATCAAGTTGCTGATAACGCTTCTTGGCTGGTCTACCCCAACCGTGATCTAATGCCCTTAAGAGTACGTTTATTAATAGATTTTTTAATTGAAGAGTTTAAATCGAGATGACCGCGATTTATTTCAATTTCTGAACTATTATTGTGCGATTATATCGTGCACGATATATTGGCTGCAATAGAGGAGAAAGCTAATGGCACCATTTTATCAATTTAGTATTAACAGTTTGCAAGGTCAGAATATCGACTTTGCAGATTTTGCAGGCAAAGTCGTATTAGTCGTAAATACTGCGAGTAAGTGTGGTTTAACACCGCAATATGAAGGTCTTCAAGCGTTACACAAAAAGTATAGCGACCAAGGTTTAGTGATTATTGGTTGCCCGTGTAATCAGTTTGGCCAACAAGAACCGGGCTCGCCAGAACAAATTCAGGGTGAATGCTTAATTAACTATGGCGTTGATTTCACTATGACAGAGAAAATCGATGTAAATGGTGAAAATAGCCACCCACTTTATAAGTATTTACGCACTGAATTGTCGGGTATTTTAGGCAATAAAATTAAGTGGAACTTTACTAAGTTTTTAATTGGCCGAGATGGCAAGCCAGTTAAGCGTTTTGCCCCAACAACAAAACCTGACGCACTTGCTAGCTATATCGAAAAAGCACTGGCGCAATAGTATGGCAAGTAAGCCCGAGCAACTGTTAGAAAATCAACTTTGCTTTCCAATTTATGCGGCGTCACGTCTAGTGACGCGGCTTTACCAGCCTGAGTTAGACAAATACAAACTAACTTATCCGCAGTACGTTATTTTACTGATTTTATGGCAGCAAGATGGTGTTACTGTAGGTGAAATTGGGCAGCAGGCAATTTTAAATAATAATACATTAACGCCTATTTTAAAGCGTATGGCCGACAACAACTTAATTGAGCGCAGGCGTGATGATTGGGATGAGCGAAAAGTACGTATTTATTTAACTGATTACGGTAACTCTCTACAGCAGTCGCTTTCGTGCCTACCTTCACAACTGGTAGATAAAGTGGGGTTAGATCTTGATAAAGCGGCCCAACTAAAAGCATTGCTCGGTGATTTAATGTTGCAGTTAAACGAACACAGTTAACCTAAATTTAGGTTAACTGTGTTCAGATTAACTAAAGCGTTTTGTTCTTTGTTGTTGCTTATTGACTTAGTCCGCTGGCCTACAAGACAACGCCGCGATCAAAAAGCTTTGGATTTAAACAGAATTTAGACCACAAAGATCAACACGCTCTACTTCTATGGCTTAACTTGTATTGGCTGTTTTTATTATTTTTGTGTGACTAAGTTTGGAATTAGGGGTGTGCAATACCCGCCACATAAAACATCAACAGTGGCTAATTATTGTTTTTAAACAATGGCGCGAAATGCTGTTATAGCTCATCCCAGTAATTGTGGGTGTCATCCATGCCAATGGATTTACGTAATCGCTTTCTTTCTAAAATATCTTCTAAACGCTTTTTAACTTCGCGTTTATGTTCGTTTTCTTGGTTGTTTTCTAAATCGCTATTTAGCGGCTCTTGATTGTTTATGTTTTGGTAATTGTCTTTCATGATCACCCTCAACATTAAATGTTTAAGCACTCATAAACAGTAATAACCATTATTGTATTTTGCGCAAGTAAATATATTTCAATTAACTTAGTCAAATACACAAATCATATGGTTAAATTTACTATTTTTTAGTTTTTACATGCTTTTTAGAAGCTCTTAAAGGCACGTGAAAATGGTTATCTATATGTATTTTATATGTTTTTTAGAATTGGCACTGACCTTGATATAGCTATATCAACAAGAGAAAAAATTAAAACGCAAAAGATACGGGAATCACTATGAAACAATTACTTTTAACAACAGCAGTGGCAGCGTGTATTGGCTTATCAACAAATGCAGTAGCACATCAAGATGGTCACGATAGCAATATGAGCTTTTCGTCGGATAGCTGCAATTTAGAATTTAACAACACCCTATCAATTACACCTGATACGGTTAATATCAAAGCCGCTTCAGGTGAAGTGGTTATTGACCAAGATGGTAACTTGCAGATTAATGGCGAAGCGCAGTCACTTTCTGCAGCGGATCAAACATTACTTGCCCGTTACTCTAGCGATGTGCGCGGTCAGGTTCCACAAGTGGCTGAGATTGCGATGGAAGGTGTCGCGTTAGCAGGTGTTGCCCTAAGCGAAGTGGGCAATGCATTTGGCTTAAAAAATATGGCTACAATGGAACAAATGATGTCTGAGATTGGCGATGAAATTCACGCTGCATTTTATGACGGTGGCACATTCATTATGGATCAAGGCCGTTTCGATAACATTGGCGATACCTTCGATAGTAAGTTCGACCAGCAAATGGAACAAGCAATGGAAGAAATGATTATGGAATCCATTGGCAGCTTGCTGATTACGCTAGGTAGCGAAATGTTAAGCTCTGGTGGTGATATGAGCGAGTTTGAGCAGCGCATGGAACGTATGGGCGAGCAAATAGAAGAAAAAGTTGAGCTACAAGCGAAGAATATTGAGCAAAGAGCCGACCAAATGTGTTTTGACTTTAAAGACCTAGCAATGCAAGAGGATGAGTTACAAGCGCGTATTCCGGCACTTGCAAATTACGATGTATTTAAAGTCGAAACTAAAAAGTCATCAATCTAAATTAAGGATATTGAATTTAGATTAAAGCGTCAGTCATCAATGTTAAGGAGCCTAGGCTCCTTTTTTATGGTGTTAAATTATTTTTATCGTTAACGCGCTTTTAGCTACTTCAATCACCAAAGGTGTGTAGCCTGCAGATTCTCCATCTGCTTGCACAGGCAAGTTTGGGGTTAAGACTTCAAGTTGTGTAAATGCGTGTTCCTTCACTTCTGGTAGCGAAATATGTTTACCGTAATAGAGCTTAGGTAAAGCCCAAAGCTTTTTGGCTAAATGCGTTTTTTCTACACTGTAACGCATTAAGTGCGACGAGTTTAGCTCTGCGTTGGGCGCAATTTTCATACCGCCGCCAAAGTATTTGCCATTAGCAAACACCGTAAGAAAGTTTTTATAATGCGTTTCTTTACCTTGCTGCTGTAATGATAAGAGTGATTCCTTAAAGAATACAAGACAAGCAAGGGTATGATATAAATAGCTGAAACGCGCTAACCAGCCTTTATTTCCTTTGGTACGCTCTACGATTTCAGCGTCAAAGCCTACGCCGGCACTGTTAATAAAATAACGCGCATTAACTCTTCCTAAATCAATCGTGATTACGCGATCGCTTTGTACTAACTGCTTTAGTTGTTGTTTGCTATAGGCAAAATTGCGCATAAAGTCGTTACCTGTACCGCACGGCAAAACGGTAATTGGTTTGTTGCTGTAAGCCATACAATTGGCTAGCAAGTGCAGCGTGCCATCACCACCCAGCATGATCACTTCAGTGTACTCTGCCAAATGTTGTTTAAAGAAAAGTTGGTTATCCGCTAATACTGCTGAGGTCGTAAAAATATAGTAGCTATGTTGTTGCTGCTTTAAGGTGGTAACGAGCCAATTTAACCAATATTTTTTTTGTTTATTTGGTAGTGGGTTTAAAACAATTAGATAATGTTTATTCATGAAATGGTGATTAATAAAACGCTAAGCACAAGCTTGCCCGTTTAAGGCTTTTAGGTCAAATAGATAGGATTGGGTTTTGCACATTTATGCAGTTTATATGCAACTATAGTTACTTTAATTTCGCATTAGAAAAATTCATGTCAAAATGGTAATTTTATTGATTGGATTTTAACCATGTTTGAACGCAAAATAGCACCTAGTTAAACAACAGGAGCAATCACATGACTAAACAAACGTTAAATCAAGGTGGCCAATCTCAAGGTCAATTAACTCGTTCTAATAACGGTAAAAAAAGCTTATTGGCTAAGTTAAACCGCTATGGCAAAAAACTCGCATTAGCAGGCGCAGTTGCATATAAATAAATGATGATTTATTTGCGACCGTTCGCACCTGTTTAAATGGCTGTAATTTTATAAATTACAGCCTTTTTTATTTAATAATCTAATGCTTTTTAAAGTCAGTTATGTTGTTTAACTAATTTTTAAATATGACTTAGGAAAGTTTAATTAATTCAACAGGCTTAATTTAGCTGTTGTCATTACTATATGTCTCGCGTTCCTGTATTACCGTCGGCTTTAATTGACGTAAGAATATTTAAGTCGATGGTATTTTCAGGGGACAGGAACGCAATCCCAATATTGTTGTTGTGAGAGTTAATAGGTAGGTGAATTATTAACTCTTTTTACTTCTTACAATATAGTAAACTCGCAAATTTACGGCTAACTTAGTATTTATGCACTAGTTAGTTGGTAACCCATTGAATGGAAAAGCAGTTGAATCACCTTCCTTATCAAATCCAAAGTCGCCTTACTCATAAATTACTTATCGCGTTAGTGATTATTTCACTGTTCAGCTCAGCGATGGCAGGTCTTTACTTTGATAGTTCAAACCGCTTTAAAGACAATGCACAAAAATCAGAACTTGTTCATAAAATTCTTAACCAGTATTCAAATATTGCCCTTTACACTTTCGAAAAGCTTGTTGCGATCGGTGAAATGTCGCGCAATGGCATCGTGCTTGCGCCTGAGTTACGCGAAGAAAATGAGCAAAAGTTGCGTACAGCAATTGTTGAAGTACGTAATTCCCTGTTAAAAAAAGTAGCTTTGGCACCTGAGGTCAGCACGCAAAATGAACTCGCGTTGTTAGACCGAGTAACACAAAAAGTTGAGCGCATTATTACGACTTCGCAAGAAATCAGGTCGCTTATTACACGTGGTGAATTATCTGAAGCGCAAAGCCTGTATCGTTTATTGCAGCAACAGGGCGTGCATGCTGAATTTAATGCCTTAATAAGTGAGGCCGTAAAGCAAGAAAATTTACAGGCTGAAGCGATCCGTGATAACAGTAAAATTATGTCTGAGCGCAATAACCGCTACTTGGCAATTGCACTCGGGCTATTAAGTTTGTTTATGATGCTGACCATTTGGTTTTTTTGGCAGCGTATTTCAAAGGCAACAAAACAACTTCAGTTTGCAGCTAGCCAGTTTACAGCCGGCAAACTAGAACACCGTATTCCAAAACTAAAAGACACCGAATTTGCCAAGCTTGCAGATGCCTTAAACTTTATGGCAAGTGAGCTAAAAACAAAACAAACAGAATTGGGTGAGGCTAAACTTCAGCTAGAAGAAAAAGTACAAGAGCGGACAAAAGCCTTGGCTTTGAGTAACGAAAAATTGGCCTATGTTGATAAGCAGCGTCGCCAATTTTTAGCTGATATTTCTCATGAATTACGCACGCCTCTTACAATAATTCGCGGTGAATCAGAGATCTTGTTACGCAGTCATTCAGAGAATGTTGATGATTACCTTGAAACCCTTGTTGCAGTTGTTGATCAAGTAAGTCACACCACTGCATTGATCGATGATTTGATGCTAGTTGCGCGGTCGAGCGCAGGTGAGTTAAGGCTTTCTTGTAGTGAAGTGAATCTATCAAAGCTGATTCAGGATTTGTGTTATGTGTACCGTCGTAAAGCGCAAGAGCGTAAACAAGATATAGTATTTGATATTAGCGAAGAGATCAGTCTTGAGCTTGATGAACGTAGAATTCGCCAAGTACTAATGATTTTGTTAGAAAATGCACTTAGCTACTCGACTGAACATGCGGTTACAGAAGTTAAAGTATTGTGTCGTCAGCAAGTGGTTATTATTAAAATAATTGACGCAGGTCAGGGTGTTACTAAGCAAGAGTTGGAAAATGTTTTTGAACGCTTTTATCGTAGTAACCGTTCAAACACACCGGGTTCGGGGTTAGGTCTGCCTGTTGCAAAAGCGATAGTTGATGCGCATGGCGGTCATATTAGTTTAAAATCAAATGCTTCAGGTGTAGGCTCTGTGGCGACTATACTATTACCATTAAATGGTGAGGAACGTAATGAGAATTTTATTAGTTGAAGACGATGACCGCGTAGCGAGTTTTTTAGAGCGTGGATTGCGTGCTGAAGGGTACTTTGTGGTGCGCGCCAGCGACGGTAAAGAAGGATTAGATCTGGCGCTTGAAGGCGACTTTAATCTGATTTTGCTCGATATAATGCTTCCGGGTTTAAACGGCTTAG
Organism: Pseudoalteromonas sp. XMcav1-K; assembly: GCF_044005875.1. NCBI lineage: Bacteria > Pseudomonadati > Pseudomonadota > Gammaproteobacteria > Alteromonadales > Pseudoalteromonadaceae > Pseudoalteromonas > Pseudoalteromonas sp. XMcav1-K. The sequence goes on from NZ_JBIPJE010000025.1 coordinate 110,071, forward strand.
AAGTGTGTCAGGCATTACGCATTAAAAACTTTGAGATTCCAATCATTATGCTGACCGCCATGGATGCTTCTCAGGATATTGTGCATGGCTTACGTTTAGGTGCAGATGATTACGTAACTAAGCCTTTTGCCTATGAAGAACTTTTGGCGCGAATTGAAGCGGTTACGCGTCGCAAGCCATCGCAAAAAGCACGTTCGAATACCTTAACGTTTGAAGAGTTGAGATTTGATCGTGACAGCTACATTGTAACCTTGGCAGATAAAGAAATTTCACTAACGGTTAAAGAGATGGCGATACTTGAACTGCTAATGACAAACCCTGGCAAGTACCTTAGCCGCGAGCGCATTTTAAGCAATGTTTGGGGTATGGAAATGGATCCAATGACCAATGTTGTTGATGTTTATATTGGTAAGTTACGTAAAAAGCTAATGCTGTCAGATCAAGACGAGAGCATGATAGAAACTAAGCGAGGCATAGGCTACCGATTGGTTTGTGCATAATTGCCAAGGTCGCAGGGCTTTAAAAATCAAAAAGGGCGAGTTTACTTGAGTAAACTCGCCCTTTTAACTTCAGGTAATTGGTTTATTAGCGCTTAGCAATATAGTCTGTGTTATCGCTAAATTGTTTCGCTACTTTTGCGTTTTTGATGTCTTGCGCAAACGCTTCAAGTGATTTGCCGTTACATAAAATATTTTCAGCAGCCTTACGTACGTTTTTGTTTTCCTGCTTAAGTAAGCGACGTAATTTACCATCTTGCTCATTTGCCG
>NZ_JBIPJE010000026.1:0-13408 GCF_044005875.1 Pseudoalteromonas sp. XMcav1-K
TAGCAAAATAGCAAAATAGCAAAATAGCAAAATAGCAAAATAGCAAAATAGCAAAATAGCAAAATAGCATTAGTTAAAGTTATTTTTATTTGTTGCATTTGCAACATAGGTGTTTGATTCAAAAATAAGTTTTTTAAAAACGGGTTGTGTTGTGTCTAATTTCGGTATTAAATGGCGTCAAGTAAACAAATGTTACAATTTTTCTAAAGCTATGCTGTTTTTAGTCGACAACATATATGCGTTAGAACAATAAATTGTCTAATCAAGCCGTATACAATTTCCCCACCGTCACTGAAGTTTAGAGGTAAAAATGTTTCAAGCCATAAAAATTAAAACTAAGTTGCAAATCCTTTCAGGGGTCGCGGTAGTTTCAATGGCTGCTCTCACGTTATTAAATGTTTATATTGCAGGGAAGAAGCAAGTATTAGTGGATGCTACAGAAGATTTAATCGCTACTGAGCGTGCTGTCGCAGATACATTGCGTATTGAAGTTAAATTTTTGGAAAAACCTGCATCAGGTTTCCGCCAAGAATTGGTAAATCGAGTCGATGAAGCTGAGTCGGCCTTAACTAAACTACAACAAAAACTATCTAGATTTGATGTAACTTCACGCGCGCTTGCTGATACAAAAGAAATGTTGTCGTCGCTAGAGCGTGATTTTGTCAATTTAGATGAACTGTATATTGAGTATGGTTACAACCAAAATGCGGGTCTGCGCAAAGAACTACGCGGTGCCGTTCATAAATTAGAAGAACAAGCAAAAGCGACTAATCGTCTTGATGTGAGTGTGTTAGTGCTGCAACTTCGCCGAAGTGAAAAAGATTTCATTATGCGAGGCGACAAAAAATACATTGCGCGTATCAACAGTACAGTTGCTGAGTTAGAAAAGCTGCTACTTATCAGCAATGATAGAAATTTAATCAGCTTATTAAAGCAGTATCAAAATGCCTTTCTAAAAGCGTCTGAGCGTTATCTTGCAATTGGCTTTAACCAAACAACAGGTTTAAAGAGCCAAGTTGCAGAAACCGAAGATAAGCTAAAAACATCACTTGAAGCGCTAGGGGTTGAGTTAGAAGCTATTCAAGAAGATATCTATGCAGATGCTAAAGTGCAGCAAATTGCATTGAGTTTAATTTTGGCATTCGCATTAGTTGGCTTTTTATTTACCATCACACGCTCTGTTACAACGTCAATTGATAGTGTTATTAAAGATATTGACCGCATTGCGCATTCGGGTGACTTGTCGATTAAGGTTCGCAAACACGGTAATGATGAATTAGCGATGTTGGCCGATAGTGTGAATGAATTGATGGCGAAGTTTTTATCCGTACTACAAACCATTCATCACTCGGTTGAAATTGTGAATACTGAATCGACTCGTGTTGCGCAAGTAGTGGAATCGAGTGGTCAACAACTGGTTCAGCAAAAATCGGAAGTTGAAACGGTAGCAAGTGCGGTAACTGAAATGGGTGCAGTTGCGCATGATATTGCCATAAATGCTGAAACAACCTCAAACCGCGTGGATACAGTTTCACAAAATGCGACGATTGGACAGAAGCAAATCGAAACAACCGTTGATCAAATGACTTTGTTGAGTAATCAGTTGGTTGAATCGGCTGAGCAGGTTAATTTACTGCGTGAAAAGAGCAATGCAATTAATGCTGTGATGGAAGTAATTCGCGGTATTGCTGAGCAAACTAACTTACTTGCATTAAATGCAGCTATTGAAGCAGCGCGTGCGGGTGAGCAAGGTCGAGGTTTCGCGGTTGTTGCGGATGAAGTTCGCTCTCTTGCAGTGAAAACCCAAGAATCAACACAAGAAATTACGCAGATCATTACCGACTTGCAATCAAGCACTGCGAACATTGTAGACAGTATTGAATTGTGTAAATCGCAAGGTTTAGAAACGGCTGAGCAAACGGATAAAGCGGGTAAAGCGTTCGCTGAAATTATTGCCGATATTCAGGAAATCTCAGAGATGACGTCAACCATTGCGGTGGCGGTTGAGCAGCAATCTACTGTGGCACAAGAGATAAACCAAAATATTGTACAAATCAGCGACTATGCAGATGAATTAGCAAATAGTTCACTGGCTAACTCTGAAGCCTCAAATCAGGTTTCACATCAAGCTGATGAACTCGATAATGCGATAAAGTGGTTTAAAATTTAACTACAAAATTAAATGGTTAGAGTAAAAGCGAGGTTAGTAATAGCCTCGCTTTTTTATTGCTTTTTAGAATATCTTGGTTAACTTTAATACAGAGCTGACAAACAATAAGGAAAAAGACATGGCAAGTTACACTAAGCACCAAGCTGGCACATTTTGCTGGACGGAATTATGCTCTCGCGATTGGGCATCAGCGAAAGCATTTTATACTCAACTATTTGACTGGCAACATGATGATCAGCCGATAGGTGATGATTTGTATTACACCATGCTGCAACTTAATGGCAAAGATATTGGTGCTATGTACCAAATGGAAGCAGAGCGTTTAGAGCAGAAAGTACCAAGTCATTGGCTAAATTATATTGCGGTAGATAATGTTGATGAAACGGTTGAGAAAGCTAAGCAAGCAGGTGCACGTGTAATTGCTGGCCCCCATGATGTTATGGATGCAGGGCGCATGGCGATGTTCTTTGAGCCGAACGGGGCGATGTTTGCGATATGGCAAGGTAATCAGCATTGTGGTTCACAAATCAAAAACGAAGCGCGCAGTGTATGTTGGAACGAGCTTGCATCAAAAGACGCAGAGGCAAGTAGACAGTTTTATTCATCTGTATTCGGCTGGCAATATAAAGTTGAAGATATGGATGGTATGCCATACACCATTTTTACGTTAGGTGATGAAGAAGTGGCGGGCATGCTGGAAATGAATGAAGAGTGGGGCGATATGCCAGCACACTGGATGACTTACTTCCAAGTAACCAATTGTGATGAAACCTTAGCAAAAGTCGAGGAGCTGGGTGGTACCGTATGCGTACCTGCAACCGACGTGCCCAATGTTGGTCGTTTTAGTGTGATCAACGACCCACAAGGCGGGTTTTTATCTGTGATTGAAATGTAGTTCAGTAGCATTACGTTATATCAACTAAATGTTTTTAGTTGATATAACGATTTGGTATCTGTAAAACATACGCTAAGTAGCGATTTAATCCAAAACGAAATAATAGCAAGCGTCACTATAATCCAAACCGACAAGAATAAAAGTGAGCCACTTGGTAAATTTGGTGCTTGCCCTGCAACGCCATAGCTCATAATGGTTTTGTAAGCATAATATCCAATCAAACTGAGTAAACAGCAGCTAACTAATAATGACGTTTTAACCCCTTGCTGTGATTCTTTTCGTCTTAATTTGCTTTGTCGTTTTACATACATGTAGCTACCGCTGAGTGATAAAAATGATAACGCAATACCACAAAAAAACCATGCTAATTTAACCCACAAACCAGCAAAATTGCCAAAATGAAGAGGATCTGCAGTATCAGATAAACGCCAATAGAACCCTTGGCTTGATGCTGTTTGGTTATAAACAACTTCACCACTGTATGGATTAATGTAAAGCTTATTGGCACGATCGCGTACTAAGATATCATCTGATTGCCCCTCAACATAAAAGTAACCACCAGAGAATCTCATCGCCCTAATATCTAAATCAGGCCGTGCATTTTGAGCTATTTTTTCTAGCGTAACAATTGATAAGGGTTGCGTATTTTGCGCTTCTAACTCGGCTATAGGGTTGATGGCGAAGTTACCAACATCTGTAAATGCAGTTTTGCCATCGACTAAGTCCATGCGTACAAATTCGTACAAGTACCAAATACTAGTCAGCGAAATTATTACGGCGAACCATAAACTCCAAACACCAGAAAATTTATGCAAACTGGCTAGTTTTGCGCGGCTATCGCCATTCCATGAAAGTTGTAGCCACTTTTTCCACCATCCTTGATATAGATAAACGGCACTTACGGTTGAGAAACATAAGGGTAATGCAAAAATAAGTACCAAATAGTACGAGACGATACTATCGAATATGCCGAAAAAATGCATATGAAAGTCACGAAAGAAACGTTGAATATTTAAAAAGCTAGTGGCTCCGGTAACTTCTCCATTAACGGGGTCAACGTAAACATGTTGCCAAGGTTTACCTTTGAATCTAACGACAAAATCGTGTGCAAAATAAGATTCTCCTGAAGAAAATGCAATACCGATTTGTGCGTTTGGAAACTGTGTTTGAACCTTTTGATAGGCTTCGCCTAAGCTAACATTATGAGCTTGTGGCTGTGCTCTAACCTTGCTATCAAATAGCCAATCTAACTCATATGAAATGGTTGCAAAAGCGCCAGTCCAGCAAATAAAAAACAATATTAGACCAAACCACACGCCGCTTAGACTATGCCAGCTAAACCATTGCTTTTTTGTCATTAAGTAATCTTCCTTGCATTCTTAAAGCGACGTTTAATAATGTTTGGTTTGTTGTGAAATAACCCGATTTGTATTTTTTCGATTTATTACACTTACTCGCAATAAAACGAAGTTCACATAGTGTATCAATTTGAAATTCAAAGTATTGTAGTGATAATGATTTACATTTACAATCTTGCGCGACGTTTTTTTATTAAGGATTAATATGAAGTTTAGTCGCCTAGCTTTGGCTGTATCAGCTATTTTAATGTTACCTCATATCGTATTTGCTAACGAACCGAGTGATACCAGCCAAAAAACTAAAAAAGATCTAAAAGACATAGAAGTAATTGAGATTTTAGGTCGAAGTTCGCAATTCACTTTCTCCGATTATAGCTATTCAGTAACGCGCACAGCAGCAGATATTTTAGAAATTCCCCAATCAATAAGTGCAGTAACAAAGGAAGTGATTCAAGACCAAGCTATGATGCGTCTTAATGACGTAACCCCTTTTGTTAGTGGCGCAAATGAATATTCTGTTTATGACGATATCACAATTCGCGGTTTTCGCAGTCAGGACGATCGTCGGGTTAACGGTATGCGTACCCATAATAACTTTTGGAACCAAACATTAATTGCCCACGTTGAGCGTGTTGAAGTAATTAAAGGACCTGCTTCTGCTGTTTTTGGTGATGCAAGTCCTGGTGGTACCGTTAATACCGTTACTAAAAAACCGCTTGCGGAAAGTCGTCATAGTATTAGTGCGCGTGTCGGTAGTTATTCAGATAAGTACATCGCATTAGATTCGACAGGGCAAATCGCTCACAGTGACGATTTATTGTATCGCTTTAACGGTGGTTATGAAGATTCAGACACATTTAGAGACAATATTTTCAATAAAAGTTTATTGCTCTCACCGAGCTTAACTTACTTACTCGGCCAAGACACAAAATTAAACTTTGAAGTAGTTTACTCTGATAGTAAGGGCTTACTTGACCGAGGGCAGCCAAACCTTAGGGGAGCAACTGACCTTTCAAAAATCCCTATGTCACTCTCGTCAAACCAGCCGGGTGATAAACTTGATACTACATCGCTTTCAGCAAGTTTGACGCTAGATCATCACTTTAATGATTATTGGTCACTCGGCTTTAAATACATGCACTTAGACAGTGAACAAAAATTAGTAGAGCACCGAGCTGCAACTTACATTGCCGATTCTGATTCTGTGTTTAATGTATGGTATACCGATCGCGATATTGATGCTGACTCAGATAATGTGACAGCATATGTAACCGGCAAACTATACACGGGCGATATCGAACACAATATTGTTGTAGGTGGTGATTATATTGATAATCATAAAGTTAATTCGCAAAGAATGAGCCGCTCAGCAGGGACTTTTGATATTTTGAATCCAACATATCAACAGCCTAATGTAGACAGTTACAACTTAGGTGATGTGTTTGAATTTGGTGGAGGGCTAACAAGTAATGGTTTATATATTCAAGACCATATTAAGTTTGAAGACTTGTCTATTCTTGCGAGTTTACGTCGTGAGGATTATAAACTAACAGACCTTAACGGCAACGAGAGTTCAGATAGCGATATTTTACCGCGCTTAGGTGTTGTATATAACCTGTCGTTAGACTCTAGTGTTTACGCTAGTTGGGTTACGGGCTTTGAACCGCCATCAACGTTTTTAAATACAGAGGAACAAGGTGGTCCATTTGGGCCGATTGATAGTTATTTATACGAAGTCGGCTATAAAACAAAACTGTTTGATGAAAAAGTCTTACTAACAACGTCTTTGTATCAAATCACTAAACAAAATGTACTAGTTCAAGACTTAGAGCGTTCAGCCGAGTTAGGATACCGAGTGTATCGCCAACGTGGTGAAGAACAAGCTAAAGGCTTTGAGTTTGATATAAACGGCCAAATCACTGAAGACTGGCTTGTAATTGCAAATTACGCCTATAACCGAGCTGAAATTACGGAAGATTCTGACCCAACGCTAATTGGTAAGCAAAAAGAAAATGCACCAAAGAATTCTGCGACTTTGTGGAGTAAATATACACTGACTGACACATGGCAAATTGCTGGTGGTGCAACCTTTATTGATGAACGCAATACGTCAGACGACGCTGTATTACCTTCATACACGATCTTACAAGCAGGCGTTTATTTTACGCAACCAAAGTGGCAAGCTGCTTTATTAATTGACAACTTACTCGACAAAGATCATTGGACTGGTGGTTATTCTTACGGTCAGTTATTTCCAGGCGACCCAAGAACGGTAAGCTTAACAATGAACTACACTTGGTAACCAAATCATTAGGGGCTATTGGTTTTTGTTGCAAAAACAAACTTTAAAGATTAATAGACCCTAGACACACCTTGTATTTTACCTAAAAGATACCAATGTCTATTGGTATCTTTTTTATTGGGAAAAAATTATGACACAACACGTGGTTATTACGGGCGCAAACCGTGGTATTGGGCTTGCGTTTGTTGAGCAATATATTGCACAAGGTTTTAATGTGACTGCTGTAGTACGCACTGCAAGTGAAAAACTTAATGCAAGTGGCGCAAACGTGATTGAGGGAGTTGATGTTGCAAACGCAGATGATATTATCAAATTACAAACGCAACTTGGTGATCAAGCAATTGATATTCTAATAAATAATGCGGGGGTGTTTCATAATGAAAGCCTAAGCAATATGGATTTTTCGAACCTAGAGCAGCAAATTAATATTAATGCGGTTGCGCCAGTCCGCGTGACACATGCACTGCAATCAAACTTGCGTGCTGGCAGCAAAGTGGCAATGATCACCAGCCGTATGGGGTCAATTGAAGATAATGGCTCAGGCGCATATATTGGTTATCGCATGTCAAAAGCCGCGCTTAATGCCGCGAGTAAAAGTATGGCGATTGAACTTGCATCGCGTGATATTAGCCTAGCAATTTTACATCCAGGTTTTGTACAAACCGCAATGGTAGGGTTTGCTGGCGATATTACACCAAAGCTTGCCGCTAGTCGTTTAATTATGCGCATTGATGAGCTAAATTTAAATAACACAGGCACTTTTTGGCACTCGAATGGCGAAGTGTTGCCTTGGTAATTTAACGCTCTACAGGGCTGGGTAAATCAAGTAACAGCGCAAAGCTGTAAAGCATGGTTTGCTCCGCCTCGGTTAATTGATTATCCCATTTAGCTGTAAACTCGATAGCTTGCAAAAACGCATTGCGATTTTTCAGTGGTAAACGAGTGAGTACAGCAAAAAACTGATGTGCGTGCTCAATATTAAACAGATTAAACTCAATTACCTCCAACCCTTTCATATTAAACTGCTGACACGTTGCTTTAAACGCTTGTTCTTGCTCATGTTCAGATTCGTGACCAATCGCTGCAATTAAACTCACAAAGTACCGCCATGCGAGAATCAGTTGTTTGCTATTACGAGTGGTAACGGCAAGGGTACGTTTCGCTTTAGTGACTTGCATTAAGATAATTTCTAAATACAACCAAGTAATTAAATGCTGATTGCGTTGCTTGGTATTCGTTTTAGGCGCTGGATTTTTTTGCTTAACAATTTGCCAGCACAACTCAGTGAAGTCGTGTTTTTGTTTTTCCCCTAGGCTGGTAATACTTGGCGATGCTAACTCGATAAGTTGAAAGCGTTCGTTTTCAGATAATTTAGCAAGTTCGCTTTCGGCGCAATCAAGGGTATATGCATCAACGTAGTGTGATGCTAATAAGCAATTTAGTTGTAAACTTCGTAACTCAAACTCGTCACTAATTAATAACAGAGGAATAAGTGTAAAACACGCGTAAGGGTCGTGTACTAAATGCGATAGTTTGTCTGATAAATGACTGGTATCGGCAGTGATGGTTTGATTGATTATAGGCGTGCTGTTTTCAGTTAAAAACTCGCGTGTTGCGCTTAATTGCATTGCTTGGTAGTTGGCAACACTAGGCCTTTCACGAAAACCAGCACTTGGCGGTTGCCAACTTGGATCTAGCTTAGCAATTCGTTTAACAATTGGCGGATGAGTCGAAAATGAACTGACCCAAGGGGTTCTTATTTGATTAAAAAATAAATGGCTGTATTGATGAAAGTGAGCATTGCGATGTGGCTTTCGAAGTCCTGCGGCTACTTTAAGCGCATCTGCGAGCGCTGCGGGATTACGATTAAACTGACAGGCGCTGGCATCCGCTAAATATTCACGGCGACGGCAAATCGCAGCTTTAATAAAATCGGCCATTAATGTGCCAATATAGCCGTAACAAATAAGCATAAGTGCAATTACCAACTCCAAGCCACCAGAGCCTTTAGCGTTACCACGCCCCGCAGCGGCGGCTCGTTCGAGTATCCATTCACCGGCTAAACCGATAAAACTAATAGCAAAGGTAGCTGCAACCAATCGGTTATTCAGTTTTATATCGCCATTAACAATATGACTAAATTCATGGGCGACAACCGCTTGTAGTTCGTCACGGGTTAGTTTTTCAAGTGCACCTCGGGTTACCGTAATTACCGCATTATGGCTATTATGACCCGCCGCAAATGCGTTTACTTGGCTATGATGCAATTGTAGGTAAACGCGAGGTACTGTGGTACGTGCTGCTATTGCCATTTCTTCGACCACATTGAGCAATTGCTTTTCTAACGGATGAAAGGTGTTGGGCTGTATACGTGTTGCACCTAATTGCTCAGCAATTTTGCTGCCACCCGTACGCAGTTGGCGGTATTTATAAATGCCCGTAGTGAAAATAAGTATTGCAGTAATGAGTGCTGATGGAATATGCCATTGATATGGATTTTGTGCACGAAATACATCCCAACCTTGGTATAAAATAAGGTTTAGGTTACTGGCTATTCGGGCATCGAAAATAAGACCAAAAAACCATTGTGCAAGCAACACAATTAGGCCAACGGCAATACAAAATAAGCAAACCAGCATAGCGCTGGCACGCCGGTTTGCAGCTTGTTGCTGAAAAAAGTTTTTCATTAATTAAAGTTGTACAGAGGGGGCTTGTCGTATACTGGTTTTTTCTAGCTCTAACACGCTGGCATCATTTTTGTGGCCAAATTTAGCTGCGACTAAGTTGTTTGGAAAGCTTTGTTTGTAGGTGTTATATTGCATAACTTCATCGTTATAAGCCTGGCGTGCAAAGGCTATTTTATTTTCTGTTGAAACCAGCTCTTCATGTAAATCTTTTACTGTTTCATTGGCTTTTAATTCGGGGTAATCCTCAATAGTAATTTGTAAACCTGAAAGGGCCTGCGTTAAGGTGTTTTCAGCGTTAGCTAATTGTTTAATCAGTGCACCATTGTTTGGAGCTTGTTTTGCCTGCTCTAAACAACTTAACGCGGCATTTCGCGCTTTGGTGACTTGTTCAAGCGTACTGCTTTCATGTTTTAAGTAAGCTTGGCAGGTGTTGACTAAATTTGGGATTAAGTCATGACGTCGGTGTAGCTGCACATCAATTTGTGCAAAAGCGTTAATCACGTAATTGCGATACTTAACGAGTGTATTAAATATCACAATAACAAACACTGCTAATAACGCGAGTATAAGTAATAAAATACCAATAGTTGAGAAGAAGTTATCAATTACACTGGTCATTAAATTTCCTTGAGAAATGTCTCTAAATTGTCAACACAATGGCTAAAAGCGCCAAAAAATTCAACTATTTTGCTATCATATCGACAATTACCCAAATTTAATACGAGAACAATATGGCAGATGATACGCTAGCGACCGAAAATATAGATATTCCAGTGTTTTTTTTGGCGCCTGAGATGCCTATAACGCAAGACGCAGAACCTGCGTTTTTTGTTTCAGTGGCACTTACCGAAATGGTAATGGCTGAAATGTGCCAAAAAATTACCGATGAAGAGACACATACGGTATTTCTAACAGATTACGCGTTTAACGACGTAACAGCCGATTGGCAGCGTGCAGTGACAAATATTGAATCAGTGCAATTGCACCTTAAAAAAGGCCCGCAATTAGCGGTGATGGTTTGTAGCGAAAACGAGCAACAGTTTATTTCACCATGGTTGGAATTTGCTCCTGAGTTTGATTTAGGACTTGATGACGAGGACGTTGAGTAAATGAAAAAGTTCGTTGTTTTATTTTTCATAATTGTGGTTTCTGGCTGTACAGCTTTGGCGGTCAATAACTGGCATAACAAATATGGCAAACCTGCAGTAAAACAACGAATAGTTGCGCATCATAGCAGTGATGGGCACTTTTATCAGAGTGCGGTAAAACCCGTATTAGAAAGCCGTTGTGTGGTGTGTCACGGCTGTTATGATGCGCCTTGCCAGTTAAAGTTAACATCGGCAGCCGGTATTGATCGCGGCATTAGCAAAGAACTCGTTTACGATGGTACGCGATTAGTCGCAGCAAAGCCGCATCGATTATTTATTGATGCCGATTCAACGTCTGAATGGCGAGAACTTGGTTTTTCACCGGTTTTAAACGAATACCCCGAGTCACCTGCGAACAACCTTGCAGCAAGTTTGCTCTATAATACATTACTTGTAAAAAAATCAAACCCTTTGCCACAAGTGGCGCAGCTTGGTGATGAATATGATTTTTCGCTAGATAGAACGGCGACCTGTGCCAGCATTGAAAGCTATCAGCAAGTCGCTGAGCATCAACCATCACTGGGTATGCCATATGGTTTTCCTGCCATTGATGATAGTGAATTTAACGTGCTGCAGCATTGGTTAATGCAGGGCGCAAAAATGACCAATTTAGCGCCGGTGGATCAGTTTACTGCACAGCAGGTTGAAAAGTGGGAAGCATTTTTAAACCAAGCACCTGCTAAGCATCAACTTATGGCGCGCTATATTTATGAGCACTGGTTTTTAACAAATATTTATTTCAGTAACGCTAAAGAGCAGCATTTTTATAAGCTGGTGCGTTCGACAACACCACCGGGCGAACCAATTGATGTAATTGCAACACGCAGGCCATTTGATGAGCCAAATGTGGCGCGCGTGTATTATCGCTTACAGCGCAATCAAGCCAGCATATTGGCGAAAAACCATATTCCATTAGCACTGAATAACAAAGAGTTAGCGCGATTACATCAGCTGTTTATTGCAACCGATTATACCGTGTCGGAATTGCCTAGCTACGCAGTAGATGTTGCCTCCAACCCATTTAAAAGCTTTGCTCAGATCCCGACCGAAGTGAAATACCAATTTTTACTCGACCATTCTCAAACCATTATTATGGGCTTTATTAAAGGGCCGGTTTGTCGTGGCCAAGTGGCGCTAAATGTAATTAATGATCACTTTTGGGTGGCATTTGTTGAACCCAAACGTGTTGCCAATGCCAATATGGATGAGTTTTTTCATCAAGTAGATGATTTATTGGCAATGCCGGCAGAGGAACAAAGTAATGCGCTGCCAATTAGCAGTTGGGTTAAATATGCCAGATTACAAGCTAAGTTTTTAGCGCGCAAAACAGCGAAAATGAATGAGTCGTTTGCTGGTGGCAAAGGGCTTGATATGTCGCTGCTATGGCAAGGTGAAGGGCATAATGATAATGCCGCACTGACTATTTTCCGTCATTTTGATAGTGCCACTGTAGTTAAAGGGTTAGTTGGGCAAGCACCAAAAACCATGTGGGTACTTGATTACAGCTTATTTGAACGCATTCATTATTTGCTGGTGGCTGGATTTGATGTGTACGGTAACGTTGGGCATCAGTTGGTAACACGCCTATATATGGACTTTTTACGCATGGAAGGAGAGCAAAATTTCTTAGCGTTTTTGCCATTAGAAGAGCGTAAAAAATTACGTAATCATTGGTATCGAAAAGCGCCTAAAAATTTAGTTGAGCATTTAGAGTCTAATGCCCAGTTTAACCAAGAAACAGGCATTAAATATCAAACTAATGCGCCAAAGACGGAACTTTATAGCAATATTAAGCAGCACTTGTCAGCGGTGTTAAACACGCGACATGAGCTGGCAAATGATGAAATTAGCCAGGCACTTGGGGAGCTTAATTCGCTGCCAAATGCGGCAGTGCAGCAACTTGCACAAATCTCGTTTATTTTAGTTAAGCAACAAGGCCAGCATAAAGCCTTTAGTCTGCTGCATCATAATGCACACTTTAATATTTCAAGCTTACTTAATGAAGGTGCGCAGCGTGCACCGCGCGAAGACACAGCAAGTTTGGTAAATGGTTTTATTGGTGATTACCCTGCGGTGCTGTTTTATCTTGAGCAGCATCAGGTGAATGAGTTTGTAACGCAATTTAGCAAGGTGAAAACAGAGAAAGACTACATTCAGCTCAAAGCTCAGTTCGCAATTAGGCGTACACATCCCGATTTTTGGCGTTATAGCGACATTCTGCATAAAACAGCCAAACAGAATTTACAAATTGAATACGGAATCTTTGATTACAATCGTTTTGAGAACAAATAGTTAATCTGTTTTATTGGTTTTATCGTTGTGAAACTGATGTAAACAACATGCTAACACTTGATTTGTTCCTAAAAAATTTGGCAAAATCCTATAGTTCGTACTAGTTGAGAATAACAATGAAGATTTTACTAGCGATAAGCATTCTTTTATTACCTTTTTTTGCCCAAGCTGGGAAAGTTCAGCGTAAATGTTACAGTTCCGATGGCACCGTTAAATTCACAACACGTCGTTGCGGACCAGGTGAACGCGAAGAAATTGTTAACAGTGGTCAGTCACTTACACAGTTTGCTCAAAAAGCCAGCAATAATGTGAGCACTTTAGGTTCGGGATTAGATAACTCTGATCTGACTTATTTTTTAACGCAAAACTACTCACAAACTGCGTGGAGTGAAAATATTGTGCGCAGTTACCTTGAGCCTGAGCAGGCGGTTGTTGTGGTTGATACCTTTCGTATTTATAAGTTAGAGGAAATTTGTCAAGCCACTATGCAGTGGATTGATCGTTACCCACACTCTCGTTTTGATTTGTCATCAATGCGCCTTGAATTTAATACGGG
>NZ_JBIPJE010000027.1:0-18345 GCF_044005875.1 Pseudoalteromonas sp. XMcav1-K
CACCACCGTATACTTTTGCAAGTACGTTAGTGATTGCTGCTGTTAGAGTTGTTTTACCGTGGTCAACGTGGCCGATTGTACCTACGTTTACGTGCGGTTTCGAACGTTCAAACTTTTCTTTTGCCATTTTCTTAAATTCCTATAAAGAAATTAAAGTCCGATCCCACATGAATCGGACCGAACTAAAATTACTTAACAGCGCGAGCTGCAATAATTGCGTCTGCAACATTTGAAGATGCTTCTGCGTACTTGAGGAATTCCATCGAGTACGAAGCACGCCCTTGTGTTGCAGAACGAAGGTCTGTTGCATAACCGAACATCTCAGCAAGCGGCACTTGTGCGTTTACTTGCTTAAGACCACCTGGCGCTTCGTCCATGCCTTCGATCATACCGCGACGACGGTTTAGGTCGCCTACTACATCACCCATGTTTTCTTCAGGGGTGATAACTTCAACCTTCATAACCGGTTCTAATAAGGCTGGGTTCGCTTCAAGCGCACCTTTCTTGAATGCCATAGAACCTGCGATCTTAAACGCCATTTCATTCGAGTCTACATCATGGAATGAACCATCATATAGCGTCGCTTTAACGCCTAATACAGGGAAGCCAGCTAATACACCATTTTGCATTTGCTCAGCAACACCTTTTTCTACCGCAGGAATGTACTCTTTTGGAACAGCGCCACCAACGATTTCGTTAACGAATTCGAAGTTTTCAGCATCTTCTTCCGTAAAGTCCATTGGCTCAAGTTTCAGCCAAACGTGACCATATTGTCCGCGACCACCAGACTGACGTACAAACTTACCTTCAACTTCAACAGTTGAGCGGATAGCTTCACGATACGCAACCTGAGGTTTACCAACGTTACATTCAACGCTGAATTCACGTTTCATACGATCAACGATAATATCTAAGTGAAGTTCGCCCATTCCTGAAATGATGGTCTGGCCTGATTCTTCATCTGTTTCGACACGGAAAGATGGATCTTCAGCCGCTAGTTTACCTAACGCGATACCCATTTTTTCTTGGTCAGCTTTGGTGCGCGGTTCTACCGCTACTGAAATTACTGGCTCAGGGAATTCCATACGCTCAAGTGTAATGTGCGAATCAAGTGAACACAGAGTGTCACCTGTTGTTACATCTTTCAGACCAATTGCTGCCGCGATGTCGCCAGCGCGAACTTCTTTAATCTCTTGACGGTCATTTGAGTGCATTTGCACAATACGACCAAAACGCTCGCGTTTAGCTTTAACTGGGTTGTAAACTGTATCACCAGTGGCTACAACACCTGAGTAAACGCGGAAGAAAGTTAGCGTTCCAACAAATGGGTCGGTTGCAATTTTAAATGCAAGCGCCGCAAATGGTGCATTGTCATCAGCAGGACGTTCTTCTTCTGTCTCGCCGTCGTCTAAAACACCTTGGATTTGCTTAACTTCAGTTGGTGACGGCATGAATTCAATCACAGCATCAAGTACCGCTTGTACACCTTTGTTCTTAAATGCAGAACCACAGGCCATTGGAACGATTTCGTTCGCAAGCGTACGTTGACGAATTGCTGCTTTGATTTCTTCTTCCGTTAATTCACCATCTTCTAGGTACTTTTCCATTAACTCTTCGTTTGCTTCAGCAGCAGACTCAACTAAATGAGCACGCCATTCTTCAGCAAGGTCTTGAAGGTCAGCAGGAATATCTTCGTAAGTGAAGCTCATGCCCTGGTCTTCTTCAGACCAGTTAATCGCTTTCATCTTGATAAGATCAACGACTCCTTTGAAGTCGTCTTCAGCACCGATAGCAAGTTGGATTGGTACAGGTACAGCGCCTAAACGGCTCTTAACCTGCTCAACTACCATCAAGAAGTCAGCACCTACGCGGTCCATCTTATTAACAAAGATCATGCGTGGTACTTCATATTTATTTGCTTGTCGCCACACCGTTTCCGTTTGTGGCTGGACACCAGATGAAGCACAAAGTACTACAACCGCACCATCGAGTACGCGTAAAGAACGCTCTACTTCGATAGTGAAGTCTACGTGTCCTGGCGTATCAATAATATTGATACGGTGGTCTTCGAACTGAGCGTCCATACCTTTCCAGAAACATGTAGTTGCAGCAGAAGTGATCGTGATACCACGCTCTTGCTCCTGCTCCATCCAGTCCATAGTTGCGGCACCGTCGTGAACTTCACCGATCTTATGACTAAGACCGGTGTAGAAAAGAACACGTTCTGTAGTGGTGGTTTTACCCGCATCTACGTGGGCACAAATACCGATATTGCGATAACGCTCAATTGGAGTTGTACGTGCCATAATATCCTCTTAAAACTTAAGAGCTTACTACCAACGGTAGTGAGCGAATGCCTTGTTCGCTTCAGCCATACGGTGAACGTCTTCACGTTTCTTAACCGCAGTGCCTTTGTTTTCAGCAGCATCAATCATTTCTTGTGCAAGACGTAAGCCCATTGATTTTTCACCACGCTTACGAGCTGCTTCAACTAACCAACGCATACCTAATGCGTTGCGACGAACTGGGCGTACTTCTACTGGTACTTGGTATGTTGAACCACCAACACGGCGAGATTTAACCTCTACCTGTGGGCGAACATTTTCAAGTGCCGATTCGAAGATTTCTAGGTGCGACTTGCCTGATTTCTCAGCAGCCACGTCTAGCGCACCATATACGATTTTTTCAGCAGTTGACTTCTTACCGTCTAACATTACTACGTTAACGAATTTAGCAAGAAGCTCTGATCCGAACTTCGGATCTGGAAGAATTTTACGTTGACCTATTACGCGTCTTCTAGGCATTTTAATCTCTCCGATTTCTTCAGGTTCGCTTTACTTCAGCGAATCCCCAAAACAATATTAATTACAAATTTAAGTGCTTGGCCTTACTAACGGAGAACCATTAGCCCTTAGGGCGCTTAGCACCGTACTTAGAACGACCTTGACGACGGTCGTTAACGCCTGCACAGTCAAGTGCACCGCGAACAGTGTGGAAACGTACACCTGGTAAGTCTTTAACACGACCACCACGGATAAGAATTACACTGTGCTCTTGAAGGTTGTGACCTTCACCACCGATGTATGAAGTTACTTCGAAACCGTTCGTTAAACGAACACGCGCTACTTTACGTAGAGCCGAGTTTGGTTTCTTAGGTGTTGTTGTATATACACGAGTACATACGCCACGCTTTTGAGGACAAGCCTTAAGCGCAGCTGAGTTATTTGATTTAACCTTGCTGCGACGTGGCTTACGCACTAGCTGGTTGATAGTTGCCATTAAATAGCTCCTAATAAATTAAACTAAACTACTGAAAAAAATCCGACCTTTTACTTCACTGAGCAAAAGGGTGGCGGAATTTTAATGAGCAAAGTTTAACCTGTCAACATAAACTGCACATATAGCCCGAAATTTAGGCTATATGTGCGAGTTGCGATTAAGGTTATTCTTGCTCGCCTTCGATGCCAGCATTAAGTGCATCAGTTAGTGCTTGTGATGCTTCATCTACACTAACTGTTTGCTCTTCAACACTTTCACCTTGTTTGCGACGATTGATACGGTCTTGGTGGTAGGCAAAACCAGTACCCGCCGGAATCAAGCGACCTACAATTACGTTTTCTTTAAGACCACGTAATTCATCGCTCTTACCATTTACCGCTGCATCAGTAAGAACACGAGTTGTCTCCTGGAATGATGCTGCAGAAATGAATGATTCTGTCGCAAGTGATGCTTTAGTAATACCCATTAGCTGAATTTCATATTTAGCTGGAATCTTACCTTGCTCTTCAAGATCACGGTTTGCGATATTTACGCGCGCCACTTCAACTTGTTCACCTGCTAGGAATTCTGTATCACCACCGTCTAGGATGATGCACTTACGGATCATCTGACGAATGATAGTTTCGATGTGCTTATCGTTAATTTTTACACCTTGTAAACGGTATACTTCTTGTACTTCGTTTACGATGTAGTTAGCAACATCAGTTACACCACGTAGGCGAAGGATATCGTGTGGTGACTCTGGACCGTCGGCGATAACTTCACCTTTCGATACTGATTCACCTTCGAACACGTTAAGCTGACGCCATTTAGGAATCATCTCTTCGTATGCATCACCTTGCTCTGGTGTAATAACTAAGCGTTTCTTACCTTTAGTTTCTTTACCGAAACTAACTGTACCTGTGATTTCTGCAAGAATTGCTGGATCTTTCGGCTTACGCGCTTCAAATAAGTCAGCAACTCGAGGTAGACCACCGGTGATATCGCGTGTCTTCGAACCTTCTTGCGGGATACGTGCTAATACCGCACCAGCCGCAACCGTTGAACCATCAGTCACTTCAATTGTAGTGAATGAAGGAATACGAATTTCTTGAAGACCGCGCTCATCATTTTCAATGATTAACTTAGGCTCTTTCGCGTTAACTTTCGCAAGGTCTTTAACAACCATACGCGTAAGACCAGTAAGCTCATCTGTTTGCGATTCTACGTTTGAGTCATCAATGTCGCTGAACTGAACTTTTGATTCGTGCTCAACAATGATTGGGTGACTATGCGGATCCCATGTCGCAACGATATCGTTACCAGCAACTTCAGCACCATCTTGTACTGAAAGAACCGCACCGTAAGGTACTTTATAACGCTCTTTCTCACGACCGTGCTCGTCGATAACTGTGATTTCAGTTGAACGAGATGTGATTACAATCTTACCATCTGAGTTAAGAACGTATTTCGCGTTGTGTAGCTTCAAGCTACCGTTGTTCTTAACTTGTACGCTGTTCTCTGCAGACGCTCGAGATGCCGCACCACCGATGTGGAAGGTACGCATCGTAAGCTGTGTACCCGGCTCACCGATTGATTGAGCTGCGATAACACCTACTGATTCACCTGGGTTAATTAGGTGACCACGTGCAAGGTCACGACCGTAACAATTAGCACATACACCGAAGTCGTTATCACATGTGATAACTGAACGTACGCGTACTTCGTCCACTGAGTTCTCTTCTAGAAGGTCACACAGTTTTTCGTCAAGCATTACGTTACGCTCAACAAGTACTTCTTCAGTACCTGGCTTTAATACGTCTTCAGCAACTACACGACCTAATACACGCTCGCGTAGCGGCTCAACAACGTCACCACCTTCAATTAGTGGCTTCATTGTTAGACCATCTTCAGTACCACAGTCTTGCTCGTTGATTACTAAGTCTTGTGCAACGTCTACTAGACGACGCGTTAGGTAACCCGAGTTCGCTGTCTTAAGTGCTGTATCGGCAAGACCTTTACGCGCACCGTGCGTCGAGATGAAGTACTGTAGTACGTTTAGACCTTCACGGAAGTTCGCCGTGATTGGTGTTTCGATGATTGAACCATCTGGACGTGCCATTAGACCACGCATACCCGCTAACTGACGGATCTGAGCGGCGCTACCACGTGCACCTGAGTCGGCCATCATAAATACTGAGTTGAATGAGTCTTGCTCTTCCTCAACACCTTCCGCGTTGATTACAGTATCTTTTGATAAGTTTGCCATCATTTCACGTGATAAGTTTTCATTTACACGTGACCAGATATCGATAACTTTGTTGTACTTTTCACCCGCAGTTACAAGACCAGACTGGAACTGTTGGTTGATTTCGTTAACTTCTGCTTCAGCTGCGTCGATGATTTCAGCTTTAACTGGTGGGATTTCCATATCGTTAATACCGATAGAAACACCCGACTTCATCGCGTAGTGGAAACCTGTGTACATTACTTGGTCAGCAAACACTACTGTGTCTTTTAGACCTAGACGACGGTAACACTCGTTAAGAAGACCTGAAATCTGCTTCTTACCCATTGCCTTGTTAACAAGTTCAAATGGTAAGCCTTCAGGCATAATTAGTGAGAAAATTGCACGACCTACTGTTGTTTCAACTAGGTGTGTAATTTCGCTCTTGTCGCCTTCTTCACTGATAACCGTTTCAGTTAAACGAACTTTAACGCGTGCGTGTAAGTCAGCAACACCTGTGCGGTATGCTTTCTCAGCTTCTTTCGCGTCTTTGAATACTAAACCTTCACCGTTCGCATTAATGCGATCGCGTGTCATGTAGTAAAGACCTAATAC
Source organism: Pseudoalteromonas sp. XMcav1-K (assembly GCF_044005875.1). Lineage (NCBI taxonomy): Bacteria > Pseudomonadati > Pseudomonadota > Gammaproteobacteria > Alteromonadales > Pseudoalteromonadaceae > Pseudoalteromonas > Pseudoalteromonas sp. XMcav1-K. The sequence goes on from NZ_JBIPJE010000027.1 coordinate 6,101, forward strand.
AACGTCCTGTGAAGGTACGATGATTGGCTCACCGTTCGCTGGTGAAAGAATGTTGTTGGTTGACATCATTAGCGCACGTGCTTCTAGCTGTGCTTCTAATGTTAACGGTACGTGTACCGCCATTTGGTCACCATCGAAGTCAGCGTTATATGCCGCACACACTAATGGGTGTAGGTGAATCGCTTTACCTTCGATTAATACTGGTTCAAACGCCTGGATACCAAGACGGTGAAGTGTTGGTGCACGGTTAAGTAGAACCGGGTGCTCACGAATTACTTCATCTAGGATATCCCAAACTTCCGGTACTTCTCGCTCTACCATCTTCTTCGCAGCTTTGATAGTAGTCGCCATACCGCGGCGCTCTAATTTACCGTAGATAAATGGCTTGAATAGCTCGAGTGCCATTTTCTTAGGAAGACCACACTGGTGTAGTTTCAGTGTAGGACCTACAGTGATTACAGAACGACCTGAGTAGTCAACACGCTTACCAAGAAGGTTTTGACGGAAACGACCTTGCTTACCTTTGATCATGTCTGCAAGCGACTTAAGTGGACGCTTGTTAGAACCTGTGATCGCACGACCGCGACGACCGTTATCAAGTAGTGCATCTACCGCTTCTTGTAACATACGCTTTTCGTTGCGTACGATAATGTCTGGTGCAGCTAAGTCTAAAAGACGCTTCAGACGGTTGTTACGGTTGATTACACGACGGTATAAATCGTTCAGATCAGATGTAGCAAAACGACCGCCATCTAGTGGTACTAGTGGACGTAGATCTGGTGGAAGAACTGGTAATACAGTCATGATCATCCACTCAGGGTTGTTACCTGATTGGTGGAATGATTCCATCAGTTTAAGACGCTTAGTGATCTTCTTACGCTTAGTTTCAGAGTTAATTGTTGGTAACTCTTCGCGCATTTCTGCAATTAGCTGACCAAGGTCAAGGTCACGAAGTAGATCAAGTACAGCTTCTGCACCCATCTTAGCTTCGAACTCATCACCGTGCTCTTCTAATGCATCTAGGTATTCTTCTTCACCTAATAGCTGACCACGCTCAAGCGTTGTCATACCTGGCTCTGTTACTACGAATGATTCGAAGTAAAGTACGCGCTCGATATCACGTAATGTCATGTCTAACATTAGGCCGATACGAGACGGTAATGATTTAAGGAACCAAATGTGCGCTACAGGGCTAGCTAGCTCGATATGACCCATACGGTCACGACGAACCTTAGTTAATGTAACTTCTACGCCACACTTTTCACAAATAACACCACGGTGCTTTAAGCGCTTATATTTACCACATAAACACTCATAGTCTTTTACTGGGCCGAAAATACGAGCACAGAATAAGCCGTCGCGCTCAGGCTTGAAAGTACGGTAGTTGATTGTCTCAGGTTTCTTTACCTCACCAAATGACCATGAACGTACCATATCTGGCGAAGCTAGACCGATGCGGATCGCATCAAACTCTTCGGTCTTGTTTTGTTGCTTCAGAAACTTAAGTAAGTCTTTCACCTTAGCTCTCCTAAAGGAGGTTAATCTTGGGGGCGGTCCATTTTAGCCACCCCAGCTATTCGTTCGCGAAAGGCGCTTTGCTCTGTATCTACAAAGTAGCGCCTAATCGGCTTATTCTTCTTCCAGCTCGATGTTGATACCTAGTGAGCGGATCTCTTTCAACAATACGTTGAACGATTCTGGCATACCAGGTTCCATCTTGTGGTTTCCGTCTACGATGTTCTTATACATCTTAGTACGACCGTTAACGTCATCCGACTTAACAGTAAGCATTTCCTGTAGCGTGTAAGCAGCACCGTATGCTTCTAGTGCCCATACCTCCATCTCACCGAAACGCTGACCACCGAACTGAGCTTTACCACCAAGTGGCTGCTGAGTTACTAGGCTGTAAGAACCAGTCGAACGAGCGTGCATCTTGTCATCTACTAAGTGGTTTAGTTTCAGCATGTACATGTAACCTACAGTTACTTTACGCTCAAACTCATCACCAGTACGACCGTCATAAAGTGTTACCTGACCACTTGAAGGGTATCCACCTAGCTCAAGTAGTTCTTTGATTTCACTTTCTTTTGCACCGTCAAACGCTGGAGTTGCGATTGGTAAACCGCCTTTTAGGTTTTCAGCTAAGCGACGGATTTCATCATCAGAGAAGCTTGCAATATCAACTTTCTGACGACAGTCACCTAATGCGTAAGCTTTAGCAATGAATTCACGTAATTCGTGAAGTTCACGCTGTTCTTTCATCATGTCTTCTAAGCGCTCACCAATACCACGAGCAGCCAGACCCATGTGTGTTTCTAAGATCTGACCGATGTTCATACGTGATGGTACACCTAGCGGGTTAAGAACGATGTCTACGGTACGACCACGGTCATCGTAAGGCATATCTTCTACTGGTACGATTGTCGAGATAACACCTTTGTTACCGTGACGACCAGCCATCTTATCACCCGGTTGAATACGACGTTTAACAGCTAGGTAAACTTTAACAATCTTAAGAACACCTGGTGCTAAATCGTCACCTTGTGTGATCTTACGACGCTTAGTTTCGAAGCGCTTGTCGTAATCAGCTTTTAATTCATCATACTGTTCAGCTAGTTGCTCTAACTCGCCTTGTTGTGCTTCATCAGCTAGGCTTTGCGTTAGTAGCTTGTCTGCAGCAAGACCTGCAAGTGATGCTTCATCCATACCAGCAGCAATAAGTAGCTTGCGAGCACGGCTTAAGACACCTTCTTCAAGGATCTTAAATTCTTCGTTGAAGTCTTTCTTCGCTTCACGAACTTGCATCTCTTCGATTTCAAGTGCGCGCTTGTCTTTTTCAACACCATCGCGAGTAAATACTTGAACGTCGATTACTGTACCAGATACTGAGTTTGGTACACGTAATGAGCTGTCTTTAACGTCAGACGCTTTTTCACCGAAGATAGCACGTAGTAGCTTTTCTTCAGGAGTTAGCTGCGTTTCACCTTTAGGTGTAACTTTACCAACTAAGATGTCACCGCCTTTAACTTCAGCACCGATGTATACAACACCCGATTCATCAAGTTTGCCAAGTGCAGATTCACCTACGTTAGGAATATCAGCTGTAATTTCTTCTGGACCTAACTTGGTATCACGCGCGATACACTGAAGTTCTTGAATATGAATCGTGGTTAGACGATCTTCTTGAACTACGCGCTCTGATAGTAAGATTGAATCCTCGAAGTTATAACCATTCCATGGCATGAATGCCACGCGAAGGTTTTGACCTAGTGCTAAGTCACCTAAGTCTGTCGAAGGACCATCAGCAAGTACGTCGCCACGAACAACCGGCTCACCAACCATACACGTTGGTTTTTGGTTGATACAGGTGTTCTGGTTAGAACGTGTGTACTTAGTTAGGTTATAAATGTCGATACCCGCTTCACCTGGAACGCGCTCATCTTCATTTACGTTTACAACGATACGGCTCGCATCAGCGTAATCAACTACACCACCACGCTTAGCAACGATTGTTACACCTGAATCTTTCGCAAGTGTACGCTCGATACCTGTACCTACTAACGGCTTATCTGCACGTAATGTTGGTACTGCTTGACGTTGCATGTTCGATCCCATTAGTGCACGGTTCGCATCATCGTGCTCTAGGAATGGGATAAGTGCTGCTGCAACTGAGATAACCTGTTGTGGCGATACATCCATATATTGGATGCTGTCGCTAGGCATAAAGGTTGATTCACCTTTGTGACGACATGGAATTTGCTCATCAACAAAACGGTTTTCTTCTGTTAAGTTTGCGTTTGCCTGTGCAATTACAAACTGACCTTCTTCGATTGCAGATAGGTAATCAACTTCGTCAGTTACAACGCCGTCAATTACTTTACGGTATGGCGTTTCTAGGAAACCATAGTCGTTAGTACGTGCGTATGTTGAAAGCGAGTTGATCAGACCGATGTTCGGACCTTCAGGCGTTTCGATTGGACATACACGACCGTAGTGAGTTACGTGAACGTCACGTACTTCGAAGCCTGCGCGCTCACGCGTTAGACCACCTGGACCTAATGCAGAGATACGACGCTTGTGCGTTACTTCTGAAAGCGGGTTGTTTTGGTCCATAAACTGAGATAACTGCGATGAACCGAAGAATTCTTTAACCGCTGCAGAAATAGGCTTAGCATTGATTAGGTCTTGTGGCATTACTGCATCAAGATCACCTAAGCTTAAACGCTCACGTACTGCACGCTCAACACGTACTAAACCAACACGGAATTGGTTTTCTGCCATTTCACCCACAGAACGAATACGACGGTTACCTAAGTGGTCGATATCATCAACCTCACCTTTACCGTTACGAATGTCGATTAGAACCTTCATAACTGCAACGATATCTTCTTTACTTAGTGTACCTGCACCGTAACCTTCTTCGTGGCCAACACGGCTGTTGAATTTCATACGACCAACTTGTGATAGGTCGTAACGCTCTTCAGAGAAGAATAAGTTATCGAATAGTGCTTCTGCTGCATCACGCGTTGGTGGCTCACCAGGACGCATCATGCGGTAGATTTCAACAAGCGCTTCTAAACGATCATTTGTTGGGTCAACACGTACAGTTTCTGACATGTATGCACCGCTATCAACTTCGTTGATATACAGTGTTTCAATCTTGTTAAAGCCAGCTTTAACAAGTTCAGCCATTAACTCAAGTGACAGCTCAGCATTTGCTTCAGCTACAATTTCACCTGTGTCTTCGTTGATGTAGTTTTTCGCTACAACACGATCAATGATGTACTCGTGCGGAACTTCTAGCTGAGTAACGTTGTTCTTTTCTAGTTGTTTGATGTGACGCGCCGTAATACGACGGCCTGATTCAACAATCACATCACCAGAAGGATCTTTAATATCAAAGATCGCAGTCTCACCACGTAAACGTGATGGAACAAGTTCCATTAATACTTTACCGTCTGCTACTTCGAACGTTGTAGTTTCGAAGAACATATCTAGAATTTCTTCAGTTGAATATTCTAGTGCGCGTAAAATAATAGACGCTGGCAGTTTACGACGACGGTCGATACGTACGAATAGGTTATCTTTTGGATCGAATTCGAAATCTAACCAAGAACCACGGTAAGGAATAACACGTGCATTATATAAAACTTTACCCGATGAGTGCGTTTTACCACGGTCATTATCGAAGAATACACCTGGTGAACGATGTAGCTGAGAAACGATTACACGCTCAGTACCATTGATCACAAAAGTACCTGTATCGGTCATGAGCGGAATTTCGCCCATGTATACTTCTTGCTCTTTAATGTCTTTAACTGTGCCTGGTGCTTCCTTGTCCATTAGCACTAAGCGTAGCTTAACGCGTAATGGTGCAGAATAAGTCACACCGCGGATTTGACACTCTTTAACATCAAATACTGGCTCACCAATACGATAACTTACGTATTGTAGCTCAGAATTTCCCGAGTAACTTTTGATCGGGAAAACAGAACGGAATGCTGCTTCAAGGCCGTGATTGCCTTCTGCGTCCGGACTTAAGAATTTTTTAAAGGATTCTAACTGCGTAGACAGTAGAAACGGCACATCCAACACTTGTGGACGTTTACCAAAATCCTTACGGATACGTTTCTTTTCAGAATAAGAGTAAGCCATGGGGTTCCTCAGCTTGCTGACTTTTGACCCAACTGCTCATAATAATGAACAGACTAACTTGGCACTGTGGCCAATACTGCAACACCAATTTTTTAATTAGCTAAAAACATTAAAAATCAGTTGGTTGCAAAACTAATAATTAAACAACTTAGCTAATTATTGTGCGATTGCAAAGCCGGAGCTCTACAGCGCAAAAAGGCCGGTGAATAAAAATTCACCAGCCCTTGCCTGATTTTTGGTCAGGCAGCTAATCTAGCATAAGCTAGATTACTTGATCTCAACTTCAGCACCAGCTTCTTCAAGATCTTTCTTAAGTGCTTCAGCTTCTTCCTTAGATACACCTTCTTTGATTGGTGCAGGAGCAGACTCAACAAGCGCCTTAGCTTCTTTAAGGCCAAGACCAGTTGCGCCACGTACAGCTTTGATTGCAGCAACTTTGTTACCGCCAGCAGCAGCTAAGATTACGTCGAACTCAGTCTTTTCTTCAGCAGCTTCAGCAGGACCAGCAGCAACAACAGCAGCAGCTGCAGTTACGCCGAACTTCTCTTCCATAGCTTCAACTAGTTCAACAACTTCCATTACTGACATTTCAGCAATAGCGTCAAGGATTTGGTCTTTAGATACAGACATTTCAAATTTCCTAATAATTACGAACCATTAAGGGTTCAAAAAATACTTTACACCGAAAAAGAACAAAAAACAGCTTAAAATTAAGCAGCTTGCTCAGCTTTCTGTACACGTACTGCTTCAATTGTTTTACACAATTTACCAGCAGACGCTTCTTTCATAGCGCTCATTAAGCGTGCAACTGCTTCGTCGTATGTTGGTAATGTAGCAAGCATATCTGCGTCTACAACGTTACCTTCAAAAGCGGCCGTTTTAACTTCAAAGTTTTCATTCTTCTTCGCGAAATCTTTAAAGATACGCGCTGCAGCACCTGGGTGCTCAGAAGAGAAAGCGATTAAGCTAGGACCAACTAGCGACTCATTTAGACACTCATAATCAGTACCTTCAACAGCACGTTTAGCTAAAGTGTTACGAACAACCTTCATCCAAACGCCTGCTTCACGAGCTTCTTTACGAAGGGCAGTGATAGCATCTACAGTTACACCACGAGAATCTGCAACAACTGCAGAAAGAGCACCTTTGGCAGCTTCGTTAACTTCAGCAACAATTGCTTTTTTGTCTTGAAGATTTAACGCCATGGGTGTTACTCCTGGTTCTATGGGGACAAGCCCCTGTTTACTCATCTTTTAATCAAAATTAAGATTAAAAGTGCTTTTTACGGCGAGAGCCAGAAGATTAGGAAAAATCTTGCTGGGGATTCACACCGTCTACGTAGGAGATTAAGCACACCTAATGGTTTGCACCTACGGTCTTGGACGAAAGCCTAATTTATCGCTTTTGCTTGAAACAAGCGCGAAATTATAGACTCCAACCCGAATTTGGTTTTATTGTTGAATTAAAGAAAACTTCATAACTCAACAAAATGGCGCAAAATTATAGTCTAATTTTTGCGCCATGTAAACGCTATTCTCTAAATTATACTACTTGAGTATTTAGAGTAGCTTGGTCTACAGCAACACCAGCACCCATCGTAGTAGAGATGCTTACTTTCTTAAGGAAAGTACCTTTCGCTTGAGAAGGCTTAGCCTTCTTAAGAGCGATGATTAACGCTTCAAGGTTTTCTTGAAGTTGGTTTGCATCAAAATCTACTTTACCGATAGTAGTGTGGATAATACCGTTCTTGTCGTTGCGGTAACGAACCTGACCAGCTTTAGCGTTTTTAACTGCTTCTGCAACGTTAGGCGTTACAGTACCAGTTTTAGGGTTAGGCATAAGACCACGTGGACCTAGGATTTGACCTAGTTGACCAACAACGCGCATTGCATCTGGAGAAGCAACAACAACGTCAAAGTTCATTTCGCCTTTCTTAACCTGCTCAGCAAGGTCGTCCATACCTACTAAATCAGCACCAGCTTCTTTAGCAGCATCTGCGTTTGCACCTTGAGTGAATACAGCAACGCGTACTTCACGACCAGTACCGTGTGGTAGTACAGTTGCACCACGTACGTTTTGGTCTGATTTACGAGCGTCGATGCCAAGGTTTACAGCAACGTCAACACTTTCAGTGAATTTAGCAGTAGCTAGTTCTTTAAGAAGAGCAACAGCTTCGTTGATTTCGTACTCTTTAGTTACGTCAACTTTTTCGCGGATTACGCGCATACGCTTAGTTAATTTAGCCATTCTCAATTACCCTTCTACATTCAAGCCCATTGCACGTGCAGAACCTGCAATCGTGCGTACAGCTGCGTCCATATCAGCAGCAGTAAGGTCAGGACGTTTAGTCTCAACGATCTCTTCTAGTTGTGCACGTGTTACAGTACCAACTTTCTCAGTGTTAGGACGGCCAGAACCAGACTTGATACCTGCAGCCTTCTTAAGAAGGTAAGATGCAGGTGGAGTTTTCATATCAAAAGTGAATGAACGGTCGTTGTAAACAGAAATGATTACAGGAACCGGTGCACCTTTCTCGATAGACTCTGTACGTGCGTTGAACGCTTTACAGAATTCCATGATGTTAACACCATGTTGACCTAGTGCAGGACCTACTGGAGGACTAGGGTTAGCCATACCAGCAGCAACTTGTAGCTTGATTAGAGCTTCAACTTTCTTTGCCATTTTAATAACCTCATTTAATGGGTCTTAGCCTTGTGCGTGCGAGGACACGTACTCAAGCGGCTTCCCAAAATTAAAAAATTCTTAGCTTTTGCTATCATCAGATAACAAAAGGCCGCTGATTATAGATTAACCAGCGGCCTTTTTCAATATGATCATTTAAGAATTATTTGTCAGCTTCAACCTGACCAAATTCTAATTCTACTGGTGTAGAACGACCAAAAATAAGTACAGACACTTTTACGCGGCTGCGGTCGTAATCAACTTCTTCAACAACACCGTTAAAGTCAGCAAATGGACCATCAATAACACGTACCACTTCACCTGGCTCAAACAATGTAGCCGGCTTAGGTGCATCTGCATTTTCTTGCAGACGGTTAAGAATACGATCAGCTTCTTTTTTGCTGATAGGCGCAGGACGGTCAGATGTACCGCCAATGAAACCCATTACACGTGGCGTGCTATTTACTAAGTGCCAGCTCGCATCGTTCATATCCATTTCTACCAGTACATAGCCTGGGAAGAACTTACGCTCTGAACGACGTTTTTGGCCTGATTTCATTTCTACAACTTCTTCAGTCGGTACTAATACCTCACCGAAGCTGTCTTCTAGGCCTTGGATTTTAATATGCTCAATAATTGTTTGAGCTACGCGTTTCTCAAAACCAGAAAATGCTTGTACTACGTACCAACGTAGTTTCTTTTCTTTGTTCTCATCCGCCATGGGATCAGATCTCCAATCCAGTTAAAAAGCCAACAATTCTAAATAATGCACCGTCTAGACCCCAAAGGATAAGCGCCATTACTACTGTTGCAATCATTACGATAAACGTTGTTTGAACCGTCTCTTGGCGTGTTGGCCACACCACTTTACGTACTTCTAGCTTCGCTTCTTTGGCAAACGCAATAAACTCACGTCCTTTACCCGTTAACGAGGCAACGCCCAAACCAGCGGCAATCGCTACTACTACACCAACTGCACGTAATAATACAGATTGATCTTCAAACATGTAATTGCCTACAACTGCGCCTGCTAGCAGTGCAATTGCTACAATCCATTTTAATGCATCCATTGAGCTTGATGGAGCTTCTACATTTGCGCTCATAATTAATTTACCTTAATACCAGACACAACAACCCCGGTGCTTAGACGAGGTTAATCCTTAAAATCCAAACTTTATAATCTACTTAGTAACAAGAAAATAAACTATCAGGTTTAGACTTCGAATTAAAGTGGCAGGGGCGACAGGACTCGAACCCGTAACCGTCGGTTTTGGAGACCGCTGTTCTACCAATTGGAACTACGCCCCTGCAAAGTGGATGCCCATTATACTGACCAATTCTTTTAAAACAAGGGTAAAAGATGCCCACTAAGCAATTATCTTAACTTTGCGATTTTCAAGATCGGCAATTTTTTATTTGTGGCAATAAAAAACCCAGCAAATGCTGGGTTTTTTCAGAACTTAGAAAAGTTTAATTACTTATTCTTTTCTTTTTGTTCAGCAATTACTGTCTCAGCTACGTTTGCTGGACATGCAGCGTAGTGTGAGAACTCCATAGAGAACTGACCACGACCTGAAGTAATTGTACGAAGGTGACCGATGTAACCGAACATTTCTGAAAGCGGTACTTCACCCTTGATGCGAACGCCCATTGCGCCAGCTTCTTGGTCTTTGATCATACCACGACGACGGTTAAGGTCACCAATTACGTCACCTACGTTGTCTTCTGGTGTGAACACGTCAACTTTCATGATTGGCTCAAGAAGCTGAGGACCTGCTTTTGGAATAGACTGACGGAATGCGCCTTTCGCAGCGATTTCGAACGCGATTGCTGATGAGTCAACTGCGTGGAAAGCACCGTCGAATAGTTCAACTTCAACGTCTAGTACTGGGAAGCCTGCAAGAACACCTTCTTCCATCATAGATGCGAAGCCTTTCTCAACTGCTGGCCAGAATTCCTTAGGAACGTTACCACCAACTACTGATGAAGAGAAAGTGAAGCCTGAGTTTTGCTCGCCTGGCTTGATACGGTAATCGATCTTACCGAACTGACCAGAACCACCTGATTGCTTCTTGTGTGTGTAGCTGTCTTCGATTTCTTGCGTGATAGTTTCACGGTAAGCAACCTGAGGCTGACCAACAACTAGGTCTACACCGTATGTACGCTTAAGGATATCAACCTTGATGTCTAGGTGTAATTCACCCATACCTTTAAGGATTGTTTCACCTGAATCTTCGTCAGTTTCAACCTGGAATGACGGATCTTCTGCAACCATCTTACCGATAGCGATACCCATCTTCTCGTTACCACCTTTATCTTTAGGTGCAACAGCGATTGAGATTACCGGATCAGGGAAGATCATCGCTTCAAGAGTACATTCGTGCTTAGGATCACATAGAGTGTGACCTGTTTGAACGTTCTTCATACCTACAACAGCAATGATATCACCCGCTTGCGCTTCAGTGATTTCGTTACGGTCGTCAGCTTGCATCTCAACCATACGGCCGATACGCTCTGTTTTACCAGTTGCTGAGTTAAGAACTGTATCACCTTTCTTCATGCGACCTGAGTAGATACGGATGAACGTAAGTGCACCGAAACGGTCGTCCATGATTTTGAACGCTAACGCTTTTAGTGGCTCGTCTGCAGAAACAGTTGCAACTTCACCAGTTGGCTCACCAGTTTCTTTATCAGTTAACGGCTGAGGATCAACTTCAGTTGGTGATGGTAGGTAATCTACAACAGCATCTAGTACTAACTGCATACCTTTGTTCTTGAACGCAGAACCACAGTAAGTTGGGAAGAATGCTAGATCACGAGTACCTTTACGGATACACGCTTTGATTTGCTCTAGTGAAGGGATTTCACCTTCCATGTACGCTTCCATTAGGTCGTCGTCTTGCTCAACAGCAGACTCGATTAGCATCTCATGGTATTCTTCAACTTTGTCTACCATGTCAGCTGGAACGTCTTGTACTTCATAGTTTTCAGGAAGACCAGTCTCATCCCAAACGTATGCTTTTTTCTCTAGAACATCTACAACACCACAGAATTCGTCTTCAATACCAATTGGTAGTGTCATAACTAGTGGGTTTGCACCAAGTACTTTCTCAACTTGACCTACAACGCGGTAGAAGTCAGCACCCATACGGTCTAGTTTGTTTACGAAGATACAACGAGCAACTTCTGATTCGTTAGCGTAACGCCAGTTAGTTTCTGACTGAGGCTCAACACCACCAGAACCACAGAATACACCGATACCACCGTCAAGAACTTTAAGTGAACGATATACTTCAACTGTGAAGTCAACGTGTCCAGGAGTATCGATAACGTTTAAACGGTGACCTTTCCACTCACACGTTACAGCTGCTGACTGGATTGTAATACCACGCTCAGCTTCCTGTTCCATGAAGTCAGTTGTTGATTCACCATCGTGAACCTCACCGGTTTTGTGGATTTTACCAGTTAACTTAAGGATACGTTCTGTTGTAGTCGTTTTACCCGCATCTACGTGGGCAAAAATACCGATATTTCTGTACTTAGATAAATCAGCCATTTCTTTACTCTAATTAATTAAAATTTTTCGCGCGGAGTATAACACTAGTTGATGACAACATCATCTAATAGTGGCTTATTTACAGCAATAAAATGTACATTTTTTAGCTTATTTAAGCTTTGAATTTCACATTTAGCTGTTTACAGCTTGAACAATCAACGTTCAAAAAAAGCACAACACCACTGCGAATGTTAAAAATGAAAAAAACCCGCGTAACAATTTACGCGGGTTTTTCAATGCTTATGCATTAACTATCAAGAATTAGTCTTCGATAGTTGCTACAACACCAGCACCTACTGTACGGCCACCTTCACGGATCGCGAAACGTAGACCTTCGTCCATCGCGATTGGA
>NZ_JBIPJE010000028.1:0-100949 GCF_044005875.1 Pseudoalteromonas sp. XMcav1-K
TCCAGCAATGGTAGTAGATAGTTTTAGTTCCTATCAGAACATGGTGCGGAAGGAGAGACTTGAACTCTCACATCCGAAGATACTGGAACCTAAATCCAGCGCGTCTACCAATTCCGCCACTCCCGCATATTGCTCTAGTAATGTTGGAACCTAAATCCAGCGTTTAATACAAAACGTTGGCCAATCCCGCAACTTTCGCATACTCAAACAAAACTATGGTAGCATGTTTTAAAACATGGTGGCTACGCCCTGATTTGAACAGGGGACCCCATCATTATGAGTGATGTGCTCTAACCAGCTGAGCTACGTAGCCATGTTTTGTTCGTTGTCATCATCGCTGATGCGGGGCGTATTATGCTGATTACCCCCAAATCCGTCAACACCTTTTTTTCAAAAAAATGAATATTCCGAGTTGTTTGCGTTTTTTTTATTCGAACTGAACAAAAAACCGCAAAACAGAAGGTTGTTTAAGTTAAATATTATACAAAGGGTACTGCTGGAATTTAAATATTTATAAGCCTTTATTCATTTTTACTTGCGCATGCTGAGTATTTTATTGCGTTAAGAAGTGAAAATAGCAACGCTAAGAAACATTGCTAGATTAACTTTTAAGCATATCTAAATATCAAAGTGGCATTATTATCAACCGTAAGGTTGCCAGTGATTGCAAATCTGGATAACGAATGTCTTTATAGCATTGTTATCGCGCAATTTTGCGATAGGTTTATCTGTAATAGAGGCGCACTTTTGCTTCACGAAAATGAGCCTTATACTGAGCAAAACCCTAGATTGCAGTAATAACAGGTTTTGTAAGTTGAGGTGCTTTACTATTTTGAGTACACACCTGAAATTGAGTTGCACAAATTAAGCTGGATTTGTGAAATGGGTAAATTGGGGTTTGCTTCAGATAAGCACGCTTCGTTGATGGGTGAATACTTGAATTTAGTATTAAAGCTGTCTTGGCGCCCTAGCATGGGCCAGTAGAAAGAAAAAAGGCCCGCAAATGCGAGCCTTTTCAAACACTATTTTCTTATACGTTAAATAAGAAGTTCATTACATCGCCATCTTTAACAATGTAATCTTTACCTTCTTGACGCATTTTACCTGCTTCTTTAGCACCTGATTCGCCTTTGAACTCAATGTAGTCATCAAAGCCGATAGTTTGAGCACGAATAAAGCCGCGTTCAAAGTCAGTGTGGATTTTACCTGCAGCTTGCGGCGCCGTTGCACCGACAGGAATAGTCCATGCACGTACTTCTTTAACACCAGCAGTGAAGTAGGTTTGTAAGTTAAGCAATTCATAGCCCGCGCGAATTACACGGTTTAAACCTGGCTCTTCTAAGCCTAAGTCATCCATAAACTCTTTTTTGTCTTCGTCGTCTAATTCTGAAAGCTCAGCTTCGATTTCAGCACATACAGGTACAACTACCGCATTTTCTTGTGCTGCAATCTCACGCACTTTATCTAAGAATGGGTTATTTTCGAAACCATCGTCATTTACGTTGGCAATGTACATTGTCGGCTTAATAGTTAAGAAGTTGATGTACTGGATTGCTGCTTTTTCTTCTTTTTCAAGCTCTAATGAACGAAGTGTAAGGCCTTCATCAAGGTGCGCTTTCACCTTTTCAAGCACAACGAGTTCGAATTTCGCGTCTTTGTCGCCGCCTTTTGCTTTTTTAGCGTTACGTTGCACTGCTCGATCAGCCGCTTCCATATCAGCAAGCACAAGTTCAGTATTGATAACGTCAATATCGTCTGCAGGGTCAATTTGACCTGCAACGTGTACAATGTTTTCATTTTCAAAACAACGTACAACGTGACCAATTGCATCAGTCTCGCGAATATTTGCGAGGAATTGGTTACCTAAACCTTCACCTTTTGACGCACCTTTTACAAGACCTGCAATATCAACAAATTCCATTGTTGTTGCCAGTACTTTTTGTGGATTTACGATAGCAGCTAGTTGATCTAGGCGTGCATCTGGAACCGCAACAACGCCTGTATTTGGTTCGATGGTACAAAATGGAAAGTTTGCAGCTTCGATACCAGCCTGCGTAAGTGCATTAAATAGTGTTGATTTACCTACATTTGGTAGACCAACGATGCCACATTTAAAACCCATAATAATAAACCTTAAACTAAGTTAAACCAGTCTTAAGCGACTGGTTTAAATGTATGTAATCTGTTTTGTGCTTTTAACACACCGTCTTTTGCTAGTATTTCCATGCAGCGAACTGCCTCATCCACCACATCATCAATTAAAGCTTGATCTGCGGCAGGTGCTTTTCCTAGTACCCAGCCAGTGACTTTGTCTTTATGACCTGGGTGACCAATACCAATTCGCAAACGCATAAATTCTTTTTGGTTTGCCATTTTACTAATGATGTCTTTTAGTCCGTTATGGCCGCCGTGTCCACCGCCTTTTTTAATTTTGGCAATACCAGGCTCAAGGTCCATTTCATCGTGTGCGACTAAAATATTTTCGACAGGAATTTTGTAAAAATTGGCTAAACTACTGACCGCTTTACCACTTAAGTTCATAAAAGTAGTGGGGATCAATAATTTGAATTCTTGATTTTGGATAATCACTTTGCCCACTAGGCCGTGATGTTTAGAATCGTGTTTGAGAATGCAGTTGTAACGTTTGGCAAGTTCTTCGATGAACCATGCACCAGCATTATGACGGGTTTTTGCGTATTCGGGGCCTGGATTAGCCAGGCCCACAAGCATTTGAATATTATTCAAGGTGCTAACACCTTAATAATTATTCTGCAGCGTCTTCTGAAGCTTCTTCAGAAGCAGCGCCTTTAGGAGCGTTTAAAGTCACAACTGCTTGGTCGTGATCTGCACCTTTAGCAAGCTCAACTGAAACAACGCCAGCTGGAAGAGCGATATCAGAAAGGTGCACGGTTGCACCAACTTCTAACGCAGCAACGTCAACTTCGATGAACTCAGGAAGTTGTGCTGGAAGACATGTGATTTCGATTTCAGTTACAAGGTGAGCAACAGTGTTACCGCCTTTAGTTGCAGCTTCTTCGTTAAGGAAGTGTACAGGAACCTTAGTGTGGATCTTGTGGTTAGCGTCAACGCGTTGGAAATCTAAGTGCATTACTTTAGGCTTGAACGGGTGACGTTGGATATCTTTAAGGATAGCTTCAACTTTTTCACCGCCAATGTTTAAAGTAAGGATGTGGCTGTAGAAACCTTCATCTTCTTGCGCTTTGATCACTTTGTTGTGAGCTAAAGTTAGAGATACAGCTTCTTTTTCTGCACCGTAAAGAACAGCAGGAACTTTGTCAGCACGGCGTAGGCGGCGGCTCGCACCAGTACCTAAGTCAGAACGTACTTCTGCATCTAATGTGTATAATTCGTTAGACATGAATGTCTCCAATATTTTAATTAAAGTATGTTGAAAGCTTCGCGACCAAAGCTCTCACCTAAAAAAGGCGCGCTATAGTAACACTGCAACCTAATAAAAGAAACCATTATTGTACTTTTAAAAAGCGAAGGGTGAAATGCTGGTTTCATGATTGCAAAACCTAATGGCATAATTAGATTAACTCGATAATCAAAGCAAGTATCACGTGGCCTATCAATTAAGACCTTATCAGCAAGAAGCGGTTGAAAAAACCTTAGCTCACTTTCGCAAAAGCAATCACTCAGCGGTTATTGTATTACCCACAGGGTCAGGGAAAAGTTTAGTAATTGCCGAACTCGCGCGTCTTGCACGTAAAAAAATATTGGTGGTGACACATGTTAAAGAGCTTGTGGAGCAAAACCATGAAAAATATGAAAGTTTTGGCTTAAAAGCGAGTATTTATTCGGCAGGGCTTAAACAAAAGTCGCTTGCACACCAGGTTACCTTTGCCAGCGTTCAGTCACTTGGGCAAAACCTTGATGCGCTAAATGACGAGTATTCATTGGTAATTATCGATGAATGTCACCGCGTCTCTGGCGATGATAATTCACAATATCAAAAGTTGATTAGCCATATAAAAGGGAAGAACTCTGAGTTAAAAGTGCTGGGTTTAACCGCTACACCGTATCGTTTAGGACTTGGTTTTATTTATCGTTTTCATTACCACGGCTTTGTAAGGGGAGATGGAAATGCCCCGTTTGAACATTGCATTTATGAACTGCCATTAAGGTATATGATTAAGCATCAATACCTTACGCCACCAAAATTAATCAATGCCGCAATCACGCACTATGACTTTGATTCACTCAGTAAAGATGCGTTTGGGCGTTTTAGCGAACGTGATCTCAACCAACTGCTGCAAGAAAATCAGCGTGCAACTAAAGCGATTATTAATCAGGTGCTTGAGCTATCTGACTCGTGTCAGGGTGTGATGATTTTTGCTTCAACCATTCAACACGCACAAGAGATCATTGAATATTTACCAAAAACGCAAAGTGCGCTGGTGATTGGTGATACCCATAACGCTGAACGCGATGCAATTATTCGTCGATTTAAAGCAAAAGACATTAAATATTTGGTGAATGTATCAGTACTCACTACAGGCTTTGATGCACCGCATGTGGATTTTATCGCTATTTTAAGGCCAACCGAGTCGGTTAGTTTGTATCAACAAATCGTTGGTCGGGGTTTACGCCTCGCTGAAGGTAAAACCGAATGCTTGGTCATTGATTATGCCGCTAATGGCTTTGATTTATTTCACCCCGAGGTTGGCAGCGTTAAACCTAATAGTGACAGCGAACCCGTGCAGGTGCTGTGCCCCGGTTGTGGTTTTGCTAACACCTTTTGGGGCAAAACCGATAGTGATGGCAAAGTAATAGAGCATTTTGGTCGTCGTTGTCAAGGGATCTTAGAAGACGAGGGGCATAGCGAGCAGTGTGACTTTCGCTTTCGCTATAAAGAATGTGAGCAGTGTGGCGCACAAAATGATATTGCCGCGAGGCTGTGTCATCAGTGCCATCAACCTATTGTTGATCCTGATGATAAGTTACGTGATGCGCTTAATTTAAAAAATGCGTTGGTATTGCGTGTCAGTGGCATGCAGTTAGAAGCACATAATCAGCGACTGAAAGTGACTTATCATGATGAAGATGGTGCAGACGTGAGCGAATACTTTAGTTTATCGTCAGACAAAGCGTCGTTTTATTTTAAACGGCAGTTTTTGCGCGTGGGTGTTCCCAGTAAAATTGATTTTTCTAACCCTAACTCAGTCGTTACTCATCAATCATTGCTAAAGGTGCCGGACTTTGTGGTTGCAAAACGAGACAAAGGTAAACATAAAGTGGTAGAGCGAATTTTTGACTACCAAGGGCAATTTAGGAAAGCACATGAGTTAAGATAAAAAATTTATATAAAACAAACAATAAGTATTTGGTACTTGGTTAAAAATAGACCTAAACTCTAAATAAAAAACAGGCAGGGACGATGTTTTCAAGTACTAAAATTACATTTCGTGTGACTCTCGCATTTATATGCTTGCTAATAGCTGTGATTACAGCATCTGTTGCTATTGGCTTACAATATTATTTTTCTAAACAAATTACCGTAAGCGCCAGTCAGCAGTTTGCTGAACAAGTAGCCAAGCAAGTTGAGTTATCAATATCAAAAATGGATGATACGGCGAAAAATACCGCCTCATTACTCGCTAAATATTCATCGTTAATTGAAGGTCATACGCTTGTTGGCAAAGCAGACCAAATTCTCACCGATTTACTTATTGACCATAATGATTTTTACGCTATTTATTATGGATTTGATAATGGCGATTTTTATGAGTTGATTAATCTTGAGACTAACCAAAAAGTCCGGAAACAGCTCGATGCCGCAATGGAAGACCGGTTTGTTAAAATACATATTTATACCGATGGCGAGCAAAGAGTTAGAAAAACTGAGTACCTTAACGATAAATTGCAGGTAAGACACAGTAAAGTTGAAGAGAGTGATTATGATGCAAGTAGTAGGCACTGGTTTATTAACGCCAATACAAAACGTGTTGTAAAATCCCCACCTTATCTATTTCATCATTTACAGGCTTCTGGCCAAACCTATTCGAAGATTGTTCATGGCACCAACCATGTTGTGGCTGTTGACTTAACATTGCAAACAATCGCTAAGCAGCTCAATGGCAGCTTTGAGCGTAATCGCAACTCAGATAGCATAGAAGCGTATATTTATGATAATCAAGGTGAGTTACTGCTCAGCAATTTAAATGGCAAAGACAACGCAGCGCTTAATGTTGAGCCGTTAACGCTTTCTAGCGAGCAGCAAGCATTAGTTAAGGAAGTTGGCTCTCTTACTGTTAGTAATGAAATAAATTGGGCGCCGGTCGACTTTTCCATTTCAGGTATGCCGAAAGGGTATACACCAACATTAATCTCTTTACTCGGGCAAAAACTTAACTTAGATATTAATTTTATCAATGGTTATACGTGGTCTGAGTTAGTTTCTTTGTATCAAAACGGCAAAATTGATGTGTTGCAGCCAGTGCATCAAACATTAAGCAATAAACAGTGGGGCGTATATTCTAAGCCTTTGCTTAATTTGCCACTGACACTTGCAACCTTACCCAAAAACAAGACGATTTCATCTCTTTCTGATCTTAATAATAAGCGATTAGCCATTCCTGAAGGCTGGTCACTGGTTGCAGCAATAAAACACAGTTACCCTGAAATCACCATTGTTGAAGTAGCCGATTTACAAACGGCACTGTTAGCAGTTAAAAATGGCACGGTAGATGCCGCAATTGATAGTCAGTTGATACTAGCCTATACGGCGAAGATGTTTTTTATTGACGGACTGCAATTTCATACAAATATTGATGCGAGCTTATTAAGTTTTGATACACACCTTCGTATGGTAGCAAAAGACAACAAAATTATTGAACTGCTAAACTTTGCACTTGAAAATGTAACGCAACAGGAACTTGCTTATTTATCTGAGCAGTGGCTAACGTTTGACCGAAGCGCTAAGGCCGTGGATGCCTCAAGGGTTGTGCCTTATAAGCAATTAATTACTCTGTCAAAAGACAATGCTAACCACAATCGCTTACAAGTTATCGAAATTGAAAATACCGACTATTTACTTTTTATCGCACCTACAACGCTTGGTACAGAAGAACAAAATTACTTAGCCTTGCTGATCCCCACTAAGCTCGCGTATTCAGAGGGGCTAAGCTATGTCACTAAATCAATAATAGTGACAACCATTATTTTATGTTTGTTAATGCCATTAACCTATTTTGTTGCGAGTCCCATTGTCGCTGCAATGCGCCGTTTAAGTGCAGAGAATACAAAAATAAAACAACGAAAATATAACGCAATTGACGTTGAGCATAGCTTTATTAAAGAAATTGACGATGTGTTTGATTCGCTCAATCAAATGGCCGAATCTATTCAAGCACATGAAGCAAAACAAGCAGAATTGCTCGATTCTTTTGTAAAATTAATAGCGCAAGCAATCGATGATAAATCACCTTACACAGCCGGCCACTGCAACCGTGTACCAGAGCTAGGCCTTATGCTTGTTGATCATGCGAGTGACTGCGATGAACCTCATTTTAAAGCATTTAAACTAGATACCGATGATAAAAAACGAGAGTTCAAATTAGCGGCATGGTTACATGATTGCGGCAAAATAATTACGCCAGAGCATATTGTTGATAAAGGTACTAAGTTAGAGTGTATTTATAACCGTATTCATGAGATAAGAATGCGTTTTGAAGTTTTATTACGCGATGCAGAAATTAGTTGTTATAAGCAGTTGCTGCAACAGCCAGAGCGTGAAAGCGAATTACAACTTGAGCTAAATGCTACTCAGCAAGCGCTTTACGAAGAGTACGAATTTGTTGCCAAAATTAACCAAGGTGGCGAATTTATGGAAGAAGACAAAATAACCCGCTTAGAAGAAATAGCAAAACGTACATGGCTGCGCCATTTCAGTGATAAAAAAGGATTATCACCGCTTGAAGAGTTAAAAAATGATCAACCTGATGAATTATTGCCTATTACCGAGCAATTATTAGCTGATAAAGAAGGTCACATCATCAAACGTGAGCAGGCGGTTGAGTATGCGCCTCATTTAGGTATCAATATTGAAGTTCCTGAGTATAAAGCGAATTTAGGCGAGTTGTATAACCTTAAAATTGGTCGTGGCACACTGACCGCGGAAGATCGTTTTATTATTAATGAGCACATTATCGGCACAATTAAAATGCTTGATTCGTTGCCTTTCCCATGTGAATTATCGAATGTGCCACGTTATGCCTCAACTCACCATGAAACACTCAAAGGAACGGGGTATCCACGAAAGTTAACAGGGGATGATTTATCAATACCCGAGCGTATTTTGGTACTTGCCGATATATTTGAAGCACTTACCGCATCCGATAGACCGTATAAAAAGGCAAAGCCCCTTAGTGTGGCGATTGATATTTTGCATAAAATGTCACTCGATCAGCATGTTGATATTGAAGTGTTTAAGCTCTTTTTACGCTCTGGCGTGTATAAACAATATGCACAAAAGTACATGCCAAAAGAACAAATTGATGAGATTGATTTAACTAAATACTTATAGCCTATGATATAGGTTTTATAACTGCGTGAGTATGTTAACGAAGCAAATGCATTATTAAGTGTGTTGAGAGTTGAAAATTAGATAGCTCAGGGTCGAATTTTTTGCTTGGCTTTTGGTGTGTTTAGCTATATCAACAACTGAAATAGCATGGTTATAAGAAATTAAAAAAGGCTTGTTAAAAGCCTTTTTTAATTTCTTGAGACATAACCTAATTTGGTTGATTTTGCCTAATTTAGGTTGTAAGAGTGGGTTCCTTTCTCACACAATCGCTTTAAATACTATCCGCAGTTGAGAGCGGACAACGGGCAATTTCTGTTATTTCACCGTTTGCATCTTCTTGCTCTAAAATCACGTCAAACCCCCATAAACGATATAAATGTTTAATCACTTGGTCTTTAGTGTTCGCAAGCGGTATATCGTTATGTGGCGTATAACGCAGTGTAAGCGCACGGTCGCCTCGAACATTAACATTGAACACTTGAATGTTGGGTTCTAAATTGCTTAGGTTATATTGCTCAGAGAGTGCCTGACGAATGGCGTGGTAGCCCGATTCATTGTGAATAGCACTGACTTCTAAGTGGCTTTCTTTCTCGTTATCTAAAATAGAGAAAAACTTAAAGTCGCGCATTAACTTAGGCGATAAAAACTGACTGATAAAGCTTTCATCTTTGAAATTTTCCATCGCAAAATGCAAAGTATCGAGCCAGTTACTGCCAGCGATTTCAGGAAACCACCGTTTGTCTTCATCTGTTGGGTTTTCGCATATACGACGAATATCCACCATCATATTAAAACCGAGGGCATAGGGGTTAATGCCAGAATAGTAGGGCGAGTTATAAGGCGGCTGATACACAACATTGGTATGGGATTGCAGCACTTCTAACATAAAGGCGTCACTTAACTTTCCCTCATCGTACAAATGATTAAGCAAGGTGTAGTGCCAAAATGTAGCCCACCCTTCATTCATTACTTGAGTTTGCTTTTGTGGGTAAAAATATTGCGAAATTTTGCGCACAATACGGATTATTTCGCGTTGCCATATTTCGAGTAATGGTGCTCGTTTTTCAATAAAATAAAGAATATTCTCTTGTGGCTCACTGGGAAAGCGTGCGGCTTGTGTTTCAGCTTCGTTTTGTTGTGAGGGAATGGTTTTCCACAATTCATTAACTTGAGATTGTAAGTAATCTTCGCGTTCTTTCTGCCTTTTTTGTTCTTCAAAAAGGGATATTTGTTGAGGTCGTTTGTAGCGGTCTACACCATAATTCATTAATGCATGGCACGAGTCGAGTAGTTTTTCGACTTCTTCAACGCCGTACTTTTGTTCACATTCGGCGATATAATTTTTAGCAAACAGTAAATAATCAATTATAGAGCTTGCATCGGTCCAGGTTTTAAATAGGTAATTACCTTTAAAAAATGAATTATGCCCATAACAGGCGTGTGCCATAACCAGTGCTTGCATCGGCATGGTGTTTTCTTCCATCAAGTATGCAATGCACGGATCTGAATTGATTACAATTTCGTAGGCAAGTCCCATTGCACCACGCTTGTAATTTTGCTCTGTTTGAATAAATTTTTTGCCAAAAGACCAATGACTATAGCCAATAGGCATGCCAACACTGGAGTAGGCATCCATCATTTGCTCTGCGGTAATTACTTCAATTTGATTAGGGTAAGTATCGAGGCGGTAAATCTCAGCAACCCTAGCAATCTCGGTTTGGTATTCTCCGAGTAAATCGAATGTCCAATCAGGACCATCGCTTAGTACTTTTTTACTCATAACTAGTCCTTGAAAATTAAGCTACATCTGCGGTGGTATCTTTTTTAAATAACTCTCTGAATATAGGGTAAATGTCTTCCACAGATTTAATGTGTTGAATGGCGAAGTTTTCATGAGTATCAGCGAGCACTTGATATTCACGCCATAAGCTTTGATGTGCTCGTGTGGTGATTTCAATATAAGCGTAATAGCGCGTAACTGGCAGAATTTTATTTGTAAGCCAATCACTGCATTGTGGCGAATCATCAGCCCAGTTATCACCATCAGATGCTTGCGCAGCATAAATATTCCACTGTTCAGAGTCATAGCGCTCTTTGATTATTTCGTCCATGAGCTTTAATGCACTTGATACGATTGTGCCCCCCGTTTCTTGCGAATAGAAAAATTCGTGTTCATCCACTTCTTTTGCTTGGGTATGGTGACGAATGTAAACAACTTCGATGTCTTTGTAGGTACGAGTTAAAAATAAATAAAGCAAAATATAAAACCGTTTTGCGGTTTCTTTGGTTGCTTGATCCATCGAGCCCGACACATCCATTAAGCAAAACATCACAGCTTTAGAACTTGGCTCAGGGCGCTTCTCATAGTTTCTAAAACGTAAATCAAAGGTATCAATAAACGGTACTGTGGCAATTTTATTTTTAAGTTGCTCTATTTCTTTTTCAAGCAGGGCAATTTCGCTTTGGTTGTCCTTTTTGTTTTTTGTAAGCTCAGCAAGTTTTTGCTCAAGTTCAGCTAATTGACGTTTGTTGCCTGCAGTCATGGCAATACGTCTTGCGACTGAGCCTTGCAATGAACGAACAATATCAATATTTGATGGAACTCCATCGTTACTGTAACCAGCACGATGGGTTTTCATTTGAACTAACTTATTGAGTTGATTCTGTTTCAAGTTTGGCAGTGCAAGATCTTCAAACAGCAAGTCTAAGTATTCATCTTTTGAAATGGAAAAAACAAAATCATCTTGGCCTTCTCCAGAGTCACTGGCATCACCTTCGCCCGCACCTTGACCTTGTCCGCCAAGGGGGCGTTTTATTCTGTCCCCTTGACTGAATTGGTCATTGCCTGGATGCACCATATCGCGTTTGCCACCTTTACCTTGATGGAAAATAGGCTCTTGCATATCACGACTTGGAATCGAAATACTTTCGCCTGTTTCCACGTCAGTTACGCTGCGTTTGGCAATCGCATCGGAAACCGCCTCTTTAATTTGGCGTTTGTAACGCTTAATAAAACGTTGGCGGTTAACCGTATTTTTGTTTTTCCCGTTTAAGCGTCGGTCAATAAAATGTGCCATATACGCCTCCGTAGGTCTTCTTTACAATTACTACTAACTTACTGTGACTTACGAACTCGTAAATACCATTCACTGAGCAAACGAACTTGTTTCGCTGTATAGCCTTTTTCAACCATGCGGTTAACAAAGTCCTCGTGCTTTTGCTGATCTTCGGCGCTGGTTTTTGCATTGAATGAAATAACAGGCAGTAGATCTTCGGTATTTGAGAACATTTTCTTTTCGATGACCGTTCTTAATTTTTCATAGCTCGTCCAAACAGGGTTTTTACCATTGTTGTTAGCACGCGCTCTTAAAACAAAGTTTACGATCTCGTTGCGGAAATCTTTTGGATTAGAAATTCCCG
This sequence comes from Pseudoalteromonas sp. XMcav1-K, assembly GCF_044005875.1. Classification (NCBI taxonomy): domain Bacteria; kingdom Pseudomonadati; phylum Pseudomonadota; class Gammaproteobacteria; order Alteromonadales; family Pseudoalteromonadaceae; genus Pseudoalteromonas; species Pseudoalteromonas sp. XMcav1-K. The sequence continues at coordinate 11,969 of NZ_JBIPJE010000028.1, forward strand.
CTGGCTTTTCAATTTTCTCTAGTTCTGCATTGAGTGCAGCTCTATCAAATAATTGGCCTGTATCTGGGTCGCGGAACTCCTGATCTTGGATCCAGAAATCGGCATAGGTTACATAACGGTCGAAAATGTTTTGGCCATATTCAGAATAAGATTCTAAATAAGCGGTTTGAATTTCCTTGCCGATAAACTCTACATATTTCGGAATTAAGAAACCTTTTAAGAACTCAAGGTAGCGCTCTTGGGTTTCTTGTTGGAATTGCTCGCGCTCAATTTGTTGCTCTAGCACATAGAATAAATGAACTGGGTTGGCTGCCACCTCAGTGTGGTCAAAGTTGAAAACACGCGATAAAATCTTAAAGGCAAAACGTGTTGATAGGCCGTTCATGCCTTCGTCAACACCGGCGTAATCTTTGTATTCTTGGAACGATTTAGCCTTAGGATCGGTGTCTTTTAAGCTCTCGCCATCGTACACGCGCATTTTTGAATAAAGACTTGAATTTTCAGGCTCTTTAATTCGTGATAACACTGAAAACTGCGCTAGCGTTTCTAATGTACCTGGGGCACATGGCGCTTCGTTTAGTTCTGAGTGTTGTAGTAGTTTCTCGTAAATTTTCATTTCTTCAGAGACACGCAGGCAATAAGGTACTTTCACAATGTAAACACGGTCTAAAAACGCTTCGTTGTTTTTATTGCCTTTAAACGTTTGCCATTCTGATTCATTAGAGTGAGCCAAAATCATACCATTGAAGGGCAGAGCAGAGAGACCTTCGGTACCGTTGTAGTTACCCTCTTGGGTTGCGGTTAATAATGGGTGAAGCACTTTAATTGGTGCTTTAAACATTTCAACAAATTCCATTAAACCTTGGTTAGCATGGCAAAGTGCACCGGAATAGGCGTATGCATCGGCATCGCTTTGCGCAAAATGTTCAAGCTTGCGAATGTCCACTTTACCTACAAGCGCGCTGATGTCTTGGTTATTCTCATCGCCAGGCTCAGTTTTCGCGATAGCAACTTGGTCTAGAATAGATGGGTAACGCTTTACTACTTTAAATTTCGTAATATCACCGTTGAATTCGTGCAGGCGCTTAGTGGCCCACGGTGACATAATTGTTTTTATGTATCGATTGCTAATACCATATTCTTTTTCGAGGATATCGCCGTCTTCTACTGGGTCGAATAAGCAAAGGGGGTGGTCATTTACAGGGGAATCTTTAAGGCAATAAATAGGTACTTTTTGCATTAGGTACTTTAGCTTTTCAGCAAGTGACGACTTACCACCACCTACAGGGCCAAGTAAATAAAGTACCTGTTTGCATTCTTCAAGCCCTTGCGCTGCATGCTTTAAGTAGGCAACGATTTGTTCAATGCTATCTTCCATGCCATAAAATTCTTTAAAGGCAGGGTAGCGCGGAATAACACGGTTAGAAAAAATACGACTGAGTGTTGGATCTTGTGATGTATCCACCATTTCAGGCTGACCAATCGCCATTAATAACCGCTCTGCTGAGCTGGCATAGGCGGATTTATCTTCTTTACAGATCTCGAGAAACTCAGCAATAGTAAATTCTTCTTCTTTTGCGGCTTCGTAACGAGATTGGAAATGATCAAAAATTGTCATATAGACCTCCTAAATACCGGAAATTTTGCAACAGCAATAAAACTAGCCACTATTTATAAGGTTAGACGGGATTTTTGATTGTGCGAGATAAATAAAAGATATTTAAAGAAAAAACTTTACTATATTTCAGAGCGTTGAATATTATGCAATAGTCGGTGAGGAATTATGGAAAGTGCTGGGAAATGTCAGTAAAACGCATGCGTTTTACTGACAAAAATAGGAATTAAGCTAGGTTTGCGTTTGCAAATTCCCAGTTAACTAGTGCCCAGAAACCGTTTAGGTATTCAGGACGCACGTTACGGTAATCGATGTAGTAAGCGTGTTCCCAAAGGTCAACAGTGATGATTGGCGTAACACCCGCTTCAGTTAGTGGTGTAGCTGCATTTGACGTGTTAACGATGTCTAGGCTGCCGTCAGCTAGTTGTACTAACCATGTCCAGCTTGAACCAAAGTTGTTAACAGCTTTGTCGTTGAAAGCAGCTTGGAATTCAGCGAAAGAACCCCATTTTGCGTTGATTAGCTCAGCAACTTTACCTGTTGGCTCGCCACCACCGTTTGGTGAAAGGCTGTTCCAGTAGAATGTGTGGTTCCAGATTTGTGCTGCGTTGTTGAATACACCACCTTCAGAGCTACATACTACTTCTTCAAGAGTTTTGCCTTCGAAGTCAGTGCCTTCTACTAGACCATTTAGTTTTACAACGTATGTGTTGTGGTGCTTACCGTGGTGGAACTCTAGTGTTTCTTTTGAGATATGCGGCTCAAGCGCATCGATTGCATATGGTAGTGACGGTAGTTCAAAAGCCATTTTATTTCTCCGTTGGCGTTAAAAAAGCGGACAACATTTTACATGAAGATGTCCGATATAAGTGTTAAACTATACCCGAGTATTTTACTCAAGTTTTTATAAACAGCAATGCTAGAAATAATTTGCGTTTATTTTATAAACAGTTAGTTACATTTTAACTGTTATTCAACGCGTCTAGCATAGTATTAACTTAAAGAAAATTCACCTATTGTGATAGGGTGCATTTAACTTTGTTGATATTTTTTCAGCTAGGTATTTGAGCTAAGGCCTAACGCGCGATTATCGGCTCGTTTTAACCGATGTAATTGATAATTTAGTGTGTGAGATGTGCATGGTCAAATGCCTGCCAATAGATGCGAATAGGCCTATTGGCATGTTGAAAAAGAGTAACAATCGACAATGAAACTGCGCTAGTGTGCCAAATAAGGCGAGTAAATCACTCGGTTGAATTGCTAAACAAAGATAAATTACGCCAAAAGGTGTCGAGGTAGTAAATGGAAACGTTAGACAAGATTAAGCAACAGATCGCAGAAAACTCAATTCTACTTTATATGAAGGGCTCTCCAAAATTACCGAGCTGTGGTTTTTCATCTCAAGCGTCACAAGCTTTAATGGCATGTGGTGAGCAATTTGCATACGTTGATATTCTTCAAAACCCTGATATCCGTGCAGAGTTGCCAGCTTATGCAAACTGGCCTACGTTCCCACAGTTATGGGTTGAAGGTGAGCTAATTGGTGGTTGTGACATTATTGTTGAAATGTTCCAACGCGGTGAACTACAACCTTTAATCACTGAAGTAGCCGCTAAAAATAAAGAAGCAGAATAATATTACGTTAAGTAGTAATTGATTTTGTGGTATTTTTGCTAAGCTTAAATCATTAGTATGATGTTTTAAGCTTAGTATGACTTTTCAACCTTATTATATTCCTCTCGTTGTTACGCTGTTTTTATTGAGTTTAGAGAGCGTTGCAAAATCATTTGAACTTTCATATCAACATCAGCAACAAACTAAAACGATCACCGTTAATCAGCCCTCTGCCAACCGTTTTGAAATAGCTCGTGAATTACCACAGCAATTAAGCTTAGTAACGCTTGATTGGCCGCCATACATTGACCGTAATTTATGTGACAAAGGTTGGGTATTTACACTTACCGCAGCGCTATTTAATGAACTTGGGTTTGGTATTAGTGTCGAGTTTTTTCCTTGGGCTCGCTCGGTACGCATGGCTGAATTAGGGCAGGCTGATATTTTGTTTCCAGAATACTTTATAGAAGTGACCGCCCCCAGTGATGTAATAGCTAATAGCTTTAGACGCAACAATTTAGCCTTATCGACTCCTTACGCAGGCGGCTTAATTGGGCTAATGAGCCGTGAAAATTATAAAGCAAAGTATGATGGCACTTTTCAGTCAATCCAAGGGGCACGAATTGGCGTTGTAAGAGGGTATCAAAATACCCCTGAGTTTGATAAGCACCTTGATCTTGGCTTTTTTAATGCAATTCAAGCGCGCGATGATCAACAAAACCTAAAACTCTTATTGGCGAGTCGGGTAGATTACATTGTTGCTGATCCCAATGTGGTCGATTACCTATTAAGTCACGACGAGCAAGGTGACAAAAATCAAATTAAATTCATTGAACCCGCCTTTCAATATAATGATTTTTACTATGCTATAAGTAAACGCAACGCAATGTGGCAATCGCTGCAAGTTAAAATTAATGCCAAGCTATCAGAGTTTGAGCAAGGCGGAACGATTAAAACCATTCAACAAAACGCTGGAAAGTGTGCGCCCGCAAACTAGCGTCCTGCCTGATGTACAAGATAATTCAAGTTTAAAAAGTGGGTTTTCGGTTAATTGGTATTACCATGAATAAATATTCAAAATCATGAATAGCTTACGTTTACGTAAACTACAGTTGAGAGTTGTTTTTATTTACATGGTGTTAATATGATACCGGTGTCAATAAGATCCTATAACCAAGATAACCCCAGTTTAGAGGCTTTTATCGGCAAATTTGTTGAATTTATGTATAAGTGAAAAATATTCAACAACCTGAATATGTATTCACAATTTGGTTGACTCTAACCAATATCTTGGTTAATTTTGAGAATCGCGCAAGTGAACACACGGCACGTACCAACATTAGCAACCTTTGTTTCGCGTTAACAAAATCGCTATTACTTATCGAACTGTCATAAAACTTCGATACGGTCATGCCAATACTTCCGTCAATCACAACTGTTTTGTTCACTTGAGCTGTAGCAAGGGAGGAGTCCAACATGTTATATGACTCGAGATTAGAAAAAGATAATTGCGGTTTTGGCCTTATCGCGCACATTGAAGGTCAGCCGAGTCACAAATTAGTTCGCACAGCGATCACTGGGTTAGACCGAATGCAACACCGCGGTGGTATTGCAGCAGATGGTAAAACCGGCGATGGCTGTGGGTTGTTATTGCAAAAACCAGACGGTTTCTTCCGTGCTGTTGCCGCTGAAAACGATTGGCACTTAGGTAAAAACTACGCTGTTGGTATGTTATTCCTAAGTCCTGATCCAGTTATCGCAGAGCACAACAAACAGATTATTAGTGAAGAACTAGAAAAAGAAACGCTAAAACTGGTTGGTTGGCGCGATGTGCCCGTTAATCCAGCAAGTCTAGGACCGATTGCGCTAGAACAATTACCGAATTTTCAACAGGTCTTTATTTCAGCGCCAGAAGGCTGGCGTCCAAAAGATTTAGAACGCCGTTTATACATCGCACGCCGTCGCATAGAAAAACAAATTAACGATGATCATTTTTATATTGCGAGCCTATCAGGCTTAGTATCGGTGTATAAAGGCTTAATGATGCCGGCAGATTTGCCGAATTTCTACCTTGACCTAGCCGATATGCGTATGGAATCTGCTATCTGCGTTTTCCACCAACGTTTTTCTACCAATACGCAACCGCGCTGGCCGTTGGCACAACCATTTAGATACCTTGCACACAACGGTGAAATTAATACTATCGAAGGTAACCGCCAGTGGGCAAGAGCGCGCGCATATAAGTTTTCGTCACCATTACTGCCTGACTTACAAAGCGCGGCACCATTTGTAAATGAATCGGGCTCAGACAGTTCAAGCCTAGATAATATGCTAGAGCTATTCTTAGCGGGTGGTATGGATATTTTCCGAGCGATGCGCATGCTAGTGCCACCTGCATGGCAGAAAAACCGAGCGATGGATGAAGACTTACGTGCTTTTTATGATTTTAACTCAATGCACATGGAGCCTTGGGATGGTCCTGCAGGGTTAGTAATGTCGGATGGCCGATTTGCCGCGTGTAACTTAGACCGAAACGGGTTACGTCCTGCGCGTTATGTAATTACTAAAGACAATCATATTACTTTAGCGTCAGAAGTTGGTATTTGGGATTACTCTGCTGACGAGGTTAAAGAAAAAGGCCGTGTTGGGCCGGGTGAATTACTCGTTATTGATACATTGCATGGCAAAGTATGGCAATCGTGCGAAATCGATGAAGATTTGAAAAAGCGTCATACCTACAAGCAGTGGTTAACTGAAAACGTAAAACGTTTAGTACCACTAGAGGAAATTGACGAGCAAGACCTTATCGGCCAACGTGAATACGACGATGATATGCTGGCGATTTACCACAAGCAGTTTGCTTACAGTAATGAAGAACTTGACCAAGTTATTCGCCCAATGGGTAACTCAGGCCAAGAAGCAACGGGGTCAATGGGCGATGACACGCCATTTGCCGTGCTGTCGTCACAATCGCGTTTAGTGTATGACTATTTCCGTCAAAAGTTTGCGCAGGTGACAAACCCGCCAATTGATCCATTACGTGAAAATCATGTTATGTCACTGGCTACCTGTATTGGTCGTGAACAAAACGTATTTAACGAGACAACAGGCCACGCAAAACGCTTGCAGTTTTCATCGCCAGTATTGACTTACTCTGATATGAGTCAGTTGCTCTCTGCAGATCAGGCGCATTATTCATTTGCCTCATTGTCGATTAATTATGATAAAGATGACTCATTGTTATCGGCAATTGAAAACGTATGTGACCAAGCGGAAGAGTTAGCGCGTCAAGGTACGGTATTGATTGTATTAAGCGATAAGGGTTTAACGCCTGACACCTTACCGATCCCTGCTGCGATGGCGGTGGGTGCGGTGCAACGTCGTTTAGTGAGTAAGAACTTACGCTGTGATACTAACATTATTATTGAAACAGCAAGCTGTCGTGACCCACATCAATTTGCAGTATTGCTCGGCTTTGGCGCTACCGCTATCTACCCATATTTAGCGTATGAAACGCTAACACAAATGGTAGACACCGGCATCATCGAAAAATCGTATCGCGATGTGACCTTGGCGTATCGTAATGCAATTAATAAAGGTCTCTACAAAATAATGTCTAAAATGGGCATTAGTACCGTTGCTAGCTACCGTTGTTCAATGCTTTTCGAAGCAGTAGGATTAAGCGATGAAGTTGTAGACTTATGTTTCTCAGGTGTTGTTTCGCGTATTCAAGGTGCAGACTTTAACGACTTCCATCAAGATCTTATTAATTTATCGCGTAAAGCATGGATCAAGCGCAAGCCGCTCGACCACGGTGGTTTATTAAAATATGTGCATAACGGCGAGTATCACGCGTACAATCCTGATGTGATCCAAACATTACAAGTAGCCGTGCGCTCAGGTAATTATCAGGATTATCAAAAATATGCGGATTTAGTAAACACTCGTCCAGTCACTAATATTCGTGACCTGTTAAAACTGAAAACAGGGCAAACGGCTATTGATGTGAGTGAAGTGGAAGATGCAACTGAACTCTATAAGCGCTTTGACTCAGCGGCAATGAGTATTGGTGCGTTATCGCCTGAAGCACATGAAGCGCTAGCGATTGCCATGAACCGCTTAGGTGGCTGTTCAAATTCAGGTGAAGGCGGTGAAGATGTAGCTCGCTACGGCACCGAGAAGAACTCGCGCATTAAGCAAGTTGCATCGGGTAGATTTGGTGTAACGCCACACTATCTAAAAAATGCGGATGTTATTCAGATAAAAGTGGCTCAGGGTGCAAAACCTGGTGAAGGCGGGCAGTTACCGGGTGAAAAAGTGACACCGTACATTGCTAAGCTACGCTATTCAGTACCTGGCGTAACATTAATTTCGCCACCACCGCATCATGATATTTATTCAATCGAAGATTTAGCCCAGCTTATTTTTGACTTAAAGCAAGTAAACCCAGACGCCATGATTTCAGTGAAGCTAGTATCCGAACCGGGTGTAGGCACAATTGCTACTGGTGTTGCTAAAGCTTATGCTGATCTTATTACCATCGCCGGTTACGATGGTGGTACGGGCGCTTCACCATTAACCTCTGTTAAATATGCGGGTTGTCCTTGGGAGCTTGGCCTTGCAGAAACGCAACAGGCGCTGGTTGAAAATGGTTTACGTCACCGTATTCGTTTGCAAACCGATGGTGGTTTAAAAACAGGTTTAGATATTATTAAAGCGGCTATTTTAGGTGCAGAAAGCTTTGGTTTTGGCACCGGTCCTATGGTTGCACTTGGCTGTAAATACCTGCGAATTTGTCATTTAAATAACTGTGCAACAGGTGTTGCAACGCAAGACGAAACACTGCGTGCGAAGCATTATCACGGTTTACCAGAAATGGCGATGAACTACTTTAAGTTTATTGCAGAAGAAGCGCGCGAAATTATGGCGAGCTTAGGGGTAACTAAATTAGTCGATTTAATTGGCCGAACTGATCTGCTTGAAGTGCTTGAAGGCACAACAGCAAAACAAAGCAAGCTTGATTTATCGCCTGTTATTGCAAAGCCAAATAATAAGAGTGGTGAAACCTTATATTGCAGTGCGCCAAATACATCGCACTACGAAGGCAAACTTAATGAAAGTTTGTTGGCTCAAGCAAAAGAGGCAATTGAGAGCAAAACGTCTATTAAATTGCGATCTCCTATTCAAAATACCGATCGTTCAGTTGGTGCGTTGTTATCTGGCTATATTGCTGATCTTCATGGAAATCAGGGGTTAGCGGCCGATCCGATTATTATCGAATTGCAAGGTACTGCAGGCCAATCATTGGGTGTTTGGAATGCGGGCGGTCTTGAACTGCATGTAACTGGTGATGCTAACGATTATGTCGGTAAAGGCATGGCTGGCGGTAAAATTACCGTACGTCCGCCGCTTGGTTCATCGTTTAAATCACATCATGCAACAATTGCAGGTAACACCTGTTTGTATGGTGCAACTGGCGGTAAATTATTTGCTGCAGGCAGAGCGGGTGAGCGCTTTGCGGTACGTAACTCGGGTGCTATTGCGGTAGTAGAGGGACTCGGTGATAACGGCTGTGAATATATGACTGGCGGTATTGTGTGCGTGCTTGGCGATACTGGTATTAACTTTGGCGCGGGTATGACAGGTGGTTTTGCTTACGTACTTGATGAAAAAGGCGACTTTGATAAACGCATCAATACAGAGTTGGTCGAGTTAGTAGAGCTTGCAGATTTAAATATTCATCATGAACATTTACGCGGCTTAATTGGCGAGCATTTAGAAGCAACACAATCAAATCGTGCAGAGCAAATTCTTGCTGATTTTGAGTCATACATTGCGCAATTTAGATTGGTTAAGCCTAAATCGAGTGATGTGAAAGGTTTGCTTGGTCATAGAGCACGTTCAAGTGCTGAATTAAGAATACAGGCGCAATAGGAGAAGTACCATGTCACAAAACGTATATCAATTTATCGATGTGCAGCGTGTCGACCCGCGCAAAAAGCCTATTTCGTCACGTAAAAAACAGTTTGTTGAAATCTACGAACCGTTTTCTGCGAAACAAGTTGATTCGCAAGCCGATCGTTGCCTTGACTGTGGTAATCCATATTGTGAATGGAAGTGTCCTGTACACAACTACATTCCGCAATGGTTAAAACTGATCAAAGCCGGCAAAGTTATCGAAGCGGCTGAATTGTCGCATCGAACTAATAGTTTACCCGAAGTATGTGGACGCGTATGCCCACAAGACCGATTATGTGAAGGTGCATGTACGCTCAACGAGGAGTTCGGTGCGGTAACCATAGGTAATATCGAAAAGTATATTTCTGATACGGCCTTTGCGATGGGCTGGAAGCCAGATATGTCGCACGTGGTTTGGAGCGATAAGAAAGTTGCTATTATCGGCGCGGGACCTGCAGGTTTAGGTTGCGCTGATATTCTAGCGCGTAATGGTGTAAAACCTGTGGTGTTTGACCGTCATCCTGAAATTGGTGGTTTACTGACCTTCGGTATCCCATCGTTTAAATTAGAAAAATCGGTAATGGAAAACCGCCGTGAAATTTTCACGGGGATGGGCGTTGAATTTGTGCTAAATACTGAGGTTGGTAAAGACATTGCACTACAAACCATTATTGATGAATACGACGCGGTATTTTTAGCGGTGGGCACTTATCAAAATATGCGTGCAGGTCTTGAAAACGAAGATGCTGATGGTGTGTTTGATGCATTGCCATTTTTAATTGCTAATACCAATTTTCAAATGGGTTACGACGAAACACCAGAATCTTACATCAATATGCAAGGCAAACGCGTCGTTGTGTTAGGTGGTGGTGATACAGCAATGGACTGTGTGCGTACCTCAATTCGTCAAAATGCCAGTAGCGTTGTGTGTGCTTATCGTCGTGATGAAGCCAATATGCCAGGCTCAGTACGTGAAGTAAAAAATGCCAAAGAAGAGGGCGTTGAGTTTATGTTTAATGTACAACCAAAAGGGGTTGTACTTAATGACAGCGGCAAAGTAACTGGCGTAAAAATGGTTAAAACGCAGCTTGGCGAGGCTGATGAAAATGGCCGTCGTCGTGCAGAAGAAGTAGCAGGTTCTGAGCATGTTGTGCCAGCTGATGCGGTAATTATGGCGTTTGGTTTTCAGCCTCATGCAATGCCGTGGTTAAGTGAGTTTGATGTAGAGCTTGATAAATGGGGTCGCATTGTGGCACCGGAGCAAGGCGCATATACGCATCAAACATCTAATCCTAAAATCTTTGCTGGTGGCGATGCAGTAAGGGGTTCTGATTTAGTGGTTACCGCTATTTATGAGGGTCGCAACGCAGCAGAAGGCATTATGGACTATCTCGAAGTTTAGTGCTGTGTAGCCTGAATGTGGTTAAACATTTAAGGCAGCTTATAACATTAAAAAAGGTGGGCAAATGCCCACCTTTTTTGTATTTATGTTTTTTTGCTTAATGATATTGCGACAGTAATTCTGAGGCATTAGTACGGGTAATTTCACTAATATTCGTGCCACCTAATAAGCGTGCAATTTCATCAATTCGTCCCGAGTTATCGAGTACCGACATATGGGTATGCGTGTGGGTGCCATCATCGCTTTTACTGACAAAAAACTGATTATGACCACTTGATGCTACTTGCGGTAAGTGGGTTACACAAATTACCTGTGTACTATTGCCTAATTGGCGCAATAATTTGCCAACTGCTGATGCAGTTGGGCCAGAAATACCCACATCGACTTCATCAAAAATTAAGGTTGGTGTAGTCATTTTATCTGCAATGATAACTTCAATGGCAAGACTAATACGTGATAGCTCACCACCCGAGGCTACTTTCACAAGCGGTTGTAAACGTTGACCTGTGTTAGCAGCTACTTGAAAATCTATGCTGTCTAGGCCTTTGCTACTGGTTATCTCTTGTTGCTCAACCACAATGGCAAACTTTGCGTTTTCCATTGATAACATTACTAGTGACTCAGTAACTTGCTTTGATAGTTCATCTGCTGCGACTTTTCGGCTTTGCGAAAGGCGCGTTGCGACAGTTATATAATGTGTTTTAGCTTCGGCGATTTCGCTTTCTAGTGCGGCGAGACGTTCGTCACTTTGCTCAATGTTGACAAGACTTTGCTTTAGCTCAGCGTGTAAATCTGGGATTGCTTCAGGTGAAATATCGTGTTTTCTAGCCAAATCAAGTGCGCGTGCGATACGGTCATCGAGTTCTGATAACTGCGCAGGGTCCATCTCAATGCTGTCTTGATAATGGCTAAGTTCGCGCGCAGCTTCTTCTAAACTGATACCTGCTTCAAATAACAAGTCGGCGATTGGAGCCAATTTTTTATCTAAACTTGCTAACTCAGCAATTTGGTTTGCGCTCGATTGCACCATAGAGTACGCATTATAATTATCTTGTTGATAAATAATTTGCAGCTCTTTTTGTGTACCTTCAAGCAACGAATTTGCGTTACTTAGCAGCTTATGTTGCTGTTCAATTTCTTCAAACTCACCGTGCTCAAGTGAAAACTCATCTAACTCAGCCACTTGATACTCGAGCAATTGCTTTTCGGCTGCTGCTTGTTGTAGTGACTGGGTTAGCGTCGCCTTTTCTTTTTCAAGTGATTGCAGTGCGTTGTATGCTGTTTTAACGTCGTTCACAAGATCAACGTGTCCCGCAAAGCTATCGACTACCGACAACTGATAACCAGCTTTATTGAGCTGTTGGTGCGCGTGTTGGCCGTGAATTGAAATAAGCAGGCTGCCGAGAGACTTCAACTGGCCTGCAGGCACCATTACGCCGTTTATATAGGCTTTACTGCGGCCGTTTGCCGATACTACACGGCGAATTATGCATTCGCTACTATCACCTAGTTCATGCTCACTAATAAAGTGTTGTGCAGCAGGTAAGTTCTGAATATCAAACACCGCTGAAACTTGGGCTTTATCGGCGCCTTCGCGCACCATGCTGGCTTCGGCACGTTCGCCTAAACATAGCGATAGGGCGTCTATTGCGATGGATTTACCTGCGCCAGTTTCACCTGTGATAGTTGTCATACCTTGATGCCATTCAATATCAAGGTGTTCAACAATTGCAAAATTTGTTACTTGTAATGATGCTAACATAACTGATTATCCATACAGTACATTAACTGGTAATTTATACAGTAAATAAAAAATAGGCAAGTTAAAAATGAAGATATTTTATTTCGGTAGAAAAAAGGAGTAGGCAGAATTATTGAAAAGGGTTGCGCTAATGGCTTGTATTTAGCCTTTAGCGCAGATCAAATTAAATGTTTTCTTCGTGAAGTTCCGGCTCAACGTGTTCATCGGTAGATGCAGGTGTTGGCGTTATCACTTGTTGGCTTAATGAAGGCAATTGATGCCAATAAAAATCACTGTTGAATTGGTGGCCAGATGTCGGTAATTGTTCAACAAAGGCGTAAATTTGTTTGCTTAACGTTAGTTTATCGTCTGCCGATTCAAACTTTAGCAGCTCATTTTCGAGTAAGTCAGTTAGGTTACCGATGACTTGTTCATAGTGGGTAATGGTTTCATCACTTTTACGTTGCATTACAAAATAATTGTTGTTGATTTGCGATAACCCACTAATGTCTTTTGGTTTTACAATGCGTGATTTGCCATAGCTTTGCACTATTTTGCTGTAACGAGAGCTAACAACCTCGATACGTTCGCTTTGTTGTTGTTTTTCAAGTGCTAATGCTTTTTTTCGATTGTTATCTATGACTAAAAATGTCGTTAACAGTACAATTAATAAAACGGTGGTTAAAAATACTACAAACCCCACTTTTTCTTTCCTTTCAATTGATTACTCTGAATCTGACTAATTAAATTGCGTAACACACTTAGCAATAATGTTTTTGTTCGTTCTAGTTTTATCGATTTTCCAAATACAAAACAAATTTGTGCGATAAAATAGGGCTAGTGTACTCACATTTAACGATGTAATGCCTTAGTGTCCGCTAGAACTTAATTTGTTATGTTGATTTCAGGTTGATTAATATAAACGACTGCCCCAGTTTAACTTTTGGCGCAGTACATTGTAATACGAATATTTGCTTGGATGCACCATGCGCAACTGTTGTTCACTTCGTTTGATTACAATTTCATCACCTGGCAATACCGCTAACACAACATGGCTATCACAACTCACTTGTAAGTCCACATCATTCGCAGGACTCAATACCAGTTTTACTTCACTATTTGCATCCACCACGAGTGGGCGGCTTGTTAGTGTGTGCGGAAACATAGGCACCAATGAAATGGCGTTGAGTTTTGGGTTTAAAATGGGGCCGCCGCCAGAAAGACTATAGGCAGTAGAACCTGTTGGCGTTGACACAATAAGGCCGTCAGATTTTTGCGAAAATACAAACTCTCTATCAATAAAGGCTTCAAACTCAATCATGTGTGCAACTTTATTGGCATGCAGCACGGCTTCGTTAACCGCCGTATTTGAGCTTTTTAGCACTTCATGGCGATAGATTTCCACTTCCAACAAGAAGCGTTTTTCTTCACTAAATTTACCAGCCAGTACTTGCTCAAGCTCACGCTCAAAATTGTCGGGGTCAAGGTCGGTCAGAAAACCGAGATTACCTCTATTTACACCGATAACCGCAATATCAAAGCGGGCCAATACGCGAGCAGCGCCAAGCATATTGCCGTCACCACCAACCACAATCGCTAAATCACAGTTGCGGCCAATTTCAACTAACGACGCTGAATATTCTTCATCAACAATGGGTTCAGCGACACGGCTTTCAACGTAAACTTGATAACCGAGAGCCGTTAAAAAGGTATGCAGTTTGGCAAGTGTTACAGCCGCGCCTTCATGGTTCGGTTTGCCAATCAATCCTATGTTATTAAATACTTGTGCCATAAAATCGTCACTGATAAAGTCTTGCCTACAGTATATCTTGATTTTTAATCATCAGGCCATAAATAATAATCATGAAATTAAGCGCCCGTGATCAACTCATTTTTTCTGCCGTTATGGACTTATATTGCAATGGTGAAGGTACGCCAGTTGCATCAAGCCATGTGGTAAAGCAGAAACAAATTAATATTTGCAGTGCGACAGTACGCAATGCAATGGCGCGTATGGAAAAGTCGGGGCTATTGTATGCGCCTCACACCTCTTCGGGACGTGTACCTACAGAGCTAGGTTTTAGCTATTGGTTTGATGAATTTTTTCAACTTTCTGATATTGCAGACTATTGGCAACCTAGTGCGCAAAGCCTTATTGAATTTTCTCATCGCTTAAGTCAACAATATAAACTGTGTGTGTTGGTGAGTTTGCCAGAGGCGATGCAGCAACATATTTATCGTGCAGAAGTGCTCGATTTTAGTTTTGAAAACTGGCTTATTTTACTATTCGACAGGGACGGTAATAGCCAAAACATTCAGATTACTAAGCCTCGCGAAGCAAACGATGCATTACGCAATCAATTTAATGCGTGGTTAAATACTGTTTTCGCAGGGCATAACTTGGCCGAAGGGTTACGCCGCATGGCGGCGATGCGCCAAAGTGCACCAATGTTTTGTCATGGTTCACTGGGTATGTGGATTAAAGCGCTCGCTGAAAAACTGCATGTAGATAGTAGCATTGTGATTGGCAGTCACTATTTATTTGGTGCACTGTCTAGCGAGCAGTTAAATCAAATTGGCGCGCCATTTTTAGATTATGTAGAACAAAAATTAGCGATGAAAATGGGTATGTCGGTTATGTACCACGACAACTTGCCGTTTGGTGCATTGGAAGACTATTTATTACTGAGCGTGCCGTACTTTTCACAAGAGATATACCAAGGCCGTTTATGTGTGCTCTGTCCAAAGTCGGCGAAAATTGAAGCAATTATCAACGAAATATCGATTAATTGCGCTATTAGCTCTTGAAAGGCGTTTATCAATCCCCATAATTAGCATCAGTTGTAAGATTTCGGAGAGTATCAATGTCTGAGCAAAATAATCAGCCAGAGCAAGAAGCAGAAGTACAGGAAACCCTTGACCAAGTAGCAGAAGAGCTACAAGGTGGTGAAGAGCTAAGCGCAGAAGCGGAAATTGCAGTATTAAATGCAGAGCTTGAAGCAGCGAAGCAAACAATTGAAGAGCAAAAAGACAGTGTAGTACGTGCTGCCGCAGAAGTTGAAAACATGCGTCGTCGCACAGCGCAAGATGTTGAAAAAGCGCACAAGTTTGCCCTTGAAAAATTCGCCAATGAACTACTACCTGTGCTTGATAACTTAGAGCGCGCGATTGAGTTTGCTGACAAAGAAAACGAACACATTAAGCCGGTTATCGAAGGTGTTGAGATGACGGCAAAAAGCTTTGTTGATGCCGTAGCAAAGTTTGGTGTTGAAGTGGTTGCGCCACAAGGCGAAACGTTTAACCCTGAATTCCATCAAGCAATGTCAATTCAGCCATCTGCTGATGTTGCACCAAACACTGTTATTGCAGTAATGCAAAAAGGTTACCTATTAAATGGTCGTTTGCTTCGTCCAGCAATGGTAATGGTGTCTAAAGCTGCTGAATAATAGCGCTTAAGAATGCAAAAAAGCTGTAACCTTGGTTACAGCTTTTTTTGTGCCTGTTGTATTGAATAACAGGTATTAATGGCCGAACTTTAACTGCTTTAATTGGCAGATTAAAATACCGCTTACTGCCATTGCCATAGCAACCGCAAACCCGATGCTTGGTGGCAATGGAATAAACGCTAAAATTGGGCCAGCAAAGGCGCCACTGCCAAAGCGTAAAGTACCTATCACTGCGGTAGCTGTTCCAGACTTCTTCTTGAAATTGATTAAAATCAGCGCGTCGGCGTTGGTTGCCATAATGCCTAAACTCATCATCAGCGGCGCAATAAAAGCGGCAACCAAATATACATTATGCGTAAATACACTGACTAAAATAAGGCACGTTACCGCAATAAAACTAATAGCTAAGCCAATATTGAGCATTTTACGTGAGCCAAATTTAGGTACTAGCCGGGTATTAATAAAGTTACCTAACATCAACGCCAATACATTAAATGCAAATAACACCCCAAATAGTGTTTCATTCACCTTAAAGTGTGCCATATAAATTGCTGATACTTTAGTTAAAAAGCAAAAGAATGCGAACGAGGCGAGCATGGAAATAACAATATCAAATCGTGCTTTTTTGTTTGTAAGCACGATACGATAGTTTGAAAAAAATAGCGCCAAACCTTTAATTTTACTCGGGTGGATAGGCACTTCTCGCAAATAAAAATAAGCTAATACAAAGAGCACGCTGGCATAAATCGTCAATGCATAAAATATCGCGTGCCAATGCCAAGTGATCATTAAAACACTGCCGATACTTGGTGCGAGCAGGGGAGCTAACATCATAATCATCGACACGTAAGACATGCCTTTCGCTGTATTTTCTTGATACATATAGCGAATAATACCAGGTACGACGACGGTGACAGCAGAGCCAAAAAATGCTTGTGCAAAGCGTAAAACAATAAATGTATCAATAGACTGTGTTACGGTTAGCAAAAAAGAGCATAAGCTAAAGCCTAGCAAGCCAAAGAGCGCGAACAAGCGCCTGCCTTTTTGATCAATAAGCGGCCCAAATAACATCATACCTATGGCATAGCCGGCTAAATAACTACTTAAAGAGAGTTGGACTTGCGCCATATCAGTGTTGAAGTAGCTTGATATTGCAACAAAAGCTGGTAAGTACAGGTCAATTGCTAATGGCGTTGTTGCGACGAGCGCCGATAGCAGAGGTAAGATGGATTTAGATAACGTTTTTTCAGTCACAGAAATACTTATTCAGGGTATCGGGGAACCCTATTTTACGTGTAAAATACTTGATTTGATACACCAGATCCGATTAAGCGCTTTGCTAAATTGTAGGTTTATTGTTAAAAATAAATTAGCTTACCAATTCAGGGCTTTGTGATGGTAAATATTGCAAAATCAATATTTGTTAAACAGCGCTAAACGACATTAGGGAAAACGTAATGAAATTATCTCATGTATTGCTCTCACTTTCAGTGGCTGCCACGCTGGTTGGGTGTAAATCGAGTCCAACAGGGCGCACACAAATTGCCATGTATTCTGAAGCGGAAATGAACCAGCTTGGCAAACAAAGCTTTGTTCAAATGAAAAAGCAGCAACCAATTAATACCGATGCCAAAATCAATCGTTATGTGCAATGCGTTGCTGATAACGTTATTTCAGTGCTTCCTGCAAAATACGCAAATCAACAATGGGAAGTGGTGGTATTTGAAGAACCATCTGCAAACGCATTTGCGCTTCCTGGCGGTAAAATAGGTGTGCATACGGGGCTATTAAAAGTAGCACAAGGGCAAGACCAATTAGCAACAGTACTTGGCCACGAAGTTGGGCACGTAATTGCCGAGCATTCAAATGAACGTATGACTGCAGCCGGTATTAAACAGGCAACATTGCAAGTTGCAGACGCGTATAGTCGTTCGCAAGGAAACCGTTTACATAATGAAACTATGATGGCGTTAGGTGTAGGTGCTGAATATTTAGGCATGATGCCGTTTAGTCGCATGCATGAAAGCGAAGCCGATAAAATAGGCTTAGACTTGATGGCAAAAGCGGGATTTAATCCAAAGCAGTCAGTTGAATTATGGCGTAATATGGCGGCAAATAATAACGGTGCACCACCGGAATTTTTATCAACGCACCCATCATCAGATACCCGTATTAGTGATTTGCGTAGCTGGATGCCAGATGCGATGGCATTACACAATCAAGCAAAAGCACAAAATAAGCGCCCTCACTGCGAATAACGCAGCTTTTTTCTAATTGAGTAAATTGATTTTTACTCAATTAGAAATTCAAATTAAAAGTTTAAAAAAACGTCAGCTTGGTCTACATTTATAAATAAGAATAATTATAATTTAATGTAGTCCGTTGAAACTGAAAAACCCCTTAGCAAAACAACTGCTTGTTGGTATTTTACTCACTAGCTCTGTGTTAACGTTAATGATCACCAGCGCCATTTTATGGATGGACTACAAGCGCGATCTCAGCGTGATCGATCAAGGTTTTCAGCAAATTGAAAAAAGCCACTTACCTTCGGTTACCAATGCGCTTTGGGCCGAAGATGAGAAACAGCTTGAATTACTATTACAGGGTATTAGCGAACTTCCTAACGTATCGTCAGTAACGATTTGGCAAGATAATGCCAACCGTCTTACCGTTAATAAAACGCAAACCAAATACGCTAAAAGTAAATCTTGGGCTATTGATTACCGATTTAATCGCACTAAATACCATTTGGGCGAACTGATTGTAGTAATGGATATGTCTGGGGTGTATGGCTATCTCACAGACAAAGTCGTGGTAACTTTGCTTACTCAAGGTGCAAAAACCTTTATTGTATCTATGATTATTTTCACCTTAGTGCATTTATTAGTAACCCGTCATTTAAATCATTTAGCGTATTCTATGAGCCACGTGAATATGTCGGCACCTAAAAAATTTAGACTTGACCGAAAACAAGCGTGCGATGACGAAATTAATCGTCTTGTTGTAGAATTTAACGCCATGATGGCAGCGTTGTCTAAATCATTCGGCGATCTTAAAAAGCAAAAACAAGCAGAGCAGAATGCAAATAAGCTTAAAGGTGAATACCTCGCTAATATCAGTATGGAAGTAAAAACGCCAATGAATGGGCTTTTGGGCATGGCGCATTTGTTGTCAGAAACCAAGCTTGATCACCGCCAACATAGTTACGTTAGTGTTATTCAAAAAAGCGCATTCAATATGCTTGAGCTACTAAATGGTATTTTAGATTACTCCAAAATTGAACACAGCCAACTTGCGCTCGACCAACATATTTTCGATATTCACGCCTTAATTCGTGAGATTTTTCAAGAGTGTGAGTTGAGAGCGAAAGAGAAAAACCTGCACTTAGTCACCTATGTTGACCCCGCTATAAATAGCTATTTAGTCGGTGACTCGGTGCGTTTAAAGCAAGTTATTTGTAATCTTGTAAACAAGGCAATTAAATATTCTGATCGTGGCGATATTTCGATTAATGTTGATGCTGAAGTAACGACGGGCTTGTCAGAGCTTACAATTAGTGTACGTGATAACGGTCAAGGCATTGATGAAACCGTGTTAGCACAGTTAAATAATCCGAAAGCAAAAGCTAATAAGGGCAATTCCTTAAATGCGCTTGGCTTAACAATTGCCCAAAACTTGGTAACGCTAATGGGTGGCACATTTACGGTGAACTCAAAAGCGGGGCTTGGCACAGATGTTAGATTTACCTTAGCACTGCCAACGAGTACATTAATTGAAAATCACCTTGATGATGAGGGACTACTTGTAAATAAACGTGTCTTAATTTTAGACAGTAAGTTGTTTTTAGCGCGTTATTTAAGTGAACTGTTTGCACAATGGCAGATGCAAGTCACCCACGTACAAGACGCAGAAATTGCCCTGAATTATATGCTGGGGGATGACTTACAGTTTGCTGGATTCGATTTTGTATTGTTGTCACACAATGAGCTTGAAAATCAATTGGTTAGCTTTTATGAAAAAATTAACCGTCACAGATTCAACCGACCAGCAAATTTAATCGTATTTGGTGATGAAATTGCGGATGTAGATGTCAGCAGAGTGACGAACATCGGCTATAACCAAGTATGGCAACTACCAAAGCACCCAAGTGATATTAAATCGGCCTTGGTCAATAACATTAAACAGAGTAACGATGTGGTTACGCCACAAGAAACCGTGCCGTTAACCGTGTTAATAGCTGATGACGCACCGATTAGCCAACGCGTTCTTAGCGCGATTTTAATGAACCGTGGCGATAATGTGATTGTCGCAGCTGATGGTGAAGAGGCGGTAGCACTGTGGCAGCAGCATCAGCATGAAATAGATATTATTTTAATGGATTGTGCTATGCCTAAAATGAGTGGCTATGAAGCCGCTCAAACAATACGTATGCAAGAGTCCGGCGATAAAATAGGCGTACCGATAATTGCGGTTACGTCGAGTGACCGTGAAGATGAGTACAACTATTGTAAAACGTTTGGAATTGATGAAGTGTTATTTAAACCGTTTTTACCTGTTGAGCTGTTGGATGTATTATCGCAATTTAAACTGCATATTGAAGAACATAAAGCGTTCAATAATTTGAAAAATTAGTCAGGGTTCAAAATAGTTTTAAATTGATATTTTGGTAAGGCTAAAAAATCTCGGTTAGCAGCACGTATTATTGATTGATAAAGAGTATGCTTTACGCGGGCTTATTTCTCTGAGTGATATCGAAAGAGATTACATCTCTCAATAACATTTACGAGAAGGCGCATATCTTCAAAGAAATCTGCAATGTGGCGTTTACGTAACTAGAAAAAACAAAACCTCATAATATGAAAAAGGGCGTACATTACGCCCTTTTTCGATGAAATTATTTAACTTACCACTTTTTCTTCGGTGCAAAGAGCTCATCTAAGTCATCTTTTTCGTTATCAAGCTTTTTCTTTGCATCACTGGCGTTGGTTGCTTTTAACTCGGTCATTATTTCTTCAAGCATATCTTCTATTTCTTGTTTGCGTGATGCGACATACTCGTCTGTAAAGTTGAGCGAATTAATTACCGCAAGCGCTTTTTCAAAATACTGGCGTGCAGAGCCAAGCATATTAGCACTGCGCGCTGCTTTGCCGCGTTTTAATTGGCTGTCGATATTTACTTGTAATTGCATTTTTTCTAAACGTTTGTCTTCGTTTAAGAACACTTGTGTATCAATCTTGCCTTTTGAATGCTCAGAGCGAACTATGCTGCGTAGCTTTTTAACACCTTGCAATAATGCAATGACTTGTTTTTCATTATCAGGTAGCGCAATGCGTTCTGCAGAAGAATCTTGGCTTGACGAATTTTCGATACGCTCTTTTGCTTCAGTTAAGCGATTTCTGATTTCTTTAGAATTGGGAGAAAGTTCAGCCATAACCGCTAACGCGGTATAAATGCGTCGATATAATACGGAAAATAGGGCTTTTGACATTGGAATATTAGCAGAATTCATCAACACTTCTTCAGTCTCTTCAATGATTTTTTTCTGCTTTGTAAGCTCCTGACGTCGCTCAGCATTTTGTTTTTCTTTATGCTGCTGTACCGCGTTGACCCAAACGCCAATAACAATTAGTGCCACTATTAGCGTGATGATAATGTAAACTACCATGGAGTTTTTCTCATTCTTATAATTGCCCTAATCTTAACTAATTCTAATTACTTAGTGTAGTGTTGTTAAAAGGAAAGTTCTAATAATAGCACTTTATTACCAGCTTTTTTTATGGCAAAACAAGGGTAAATTTGCTGCCACCTAATCGCCCGTCATTGGCAAGCGCGATATGTCCCTTGGTTTCTCTATTAACATGTGCTGACGCAATTAAATTAGCGAAATAGATACCCAGCCCAGTACGCCCTTGACTAATAAGGGCAGCAGACATTTCATTATTGGCTTTCTCAAGCATGCTTTCTGGGTAGCCTTCGCCATTATCGTGAATTTCAATAACCAGCTTATCGTTTTGTTGATGTGCGCTAATGAGAATTTTTGATGCTGTGTATTTTAGTGCGTTAATAAGAATGTCATTAAGTAAATTGGCAATTAGGTCGGCGTCAAAAAACCACGCCAGATCTTGTTCAATATCACAACTGACATCAATATTTTTATTGGTGATATAAAGCTCATTTTTAGCAAGTAGCTCGTCGACGACGTCATCTAAAAAATGCTCTTCAATATTGAGCGGCAGTTGTGCGTTGTGTTCGCGATAAAGGGCGAGTACTTGCAATAAGTTGGAATTAACGCGGGCAACTTCGTAATGAATCTTGGCGAATTCAGATTGTGCTTGTGGCGTTTGCTCAATACTTTGACTAATTGTTTCCATCGATTGAAGCAGCATACACAAAGAGTTTTTCATATCGTGCATACTTGCGCCAAGGACAACGGAAAAGTCGAGCTTATTATGGTCCATAATTATCCCGTTAATTTAGCTTTAGCAAAGTTTAACAGACTTTGACTTTGCTTGTGGCGATGGTCGTGAGGCGCTAACGTTTTTAACGCATTCAGTGACAAAGCAAACTGGCGCTTTGTTAATGTGAACTTTTGATTTTGTTTATGCAATTGATACGCCGCTTGTAACAGGTTTAATGCAATATTTGGGTTGTTAGGGGCATTGGCTAGGGCAGTTGCAAATGCGCCTTGAGCGCTTTCAAATGCTTTCTCTTTGTATTTCACCATGCCTTGGTGATTAAAGTTCTCTGATTTTTCGTGGTCTTCGTGAGAAATAATCTTTGCTTTACCGCGCGTAATAATTGGGTCGAGCTTGGCGGTTACCACTTCAATATCAGCGTGCTTCATAATGATTTCGAGCAGGTTAATAAATGCCGAATTGAGCGCGTCTGGGTAATCAACAATTTTATCTACCACTAAAATGAGTTTTTCACCTTTTGCGCCGTCTTTGTTAACTAAGTACTCAACAAATACTTGATGTATTTCAATTGCTAATTGACTTTGCACACCAGGGTAGAGTTTTGTGATTGTACGATAAATTGCGGGGTACTCTTTTTTTGCGCGTCGCACAAAGTTTGCTTGATCCGTAAGTTGTATCTGTGTGCAAACACATAACTGATTTATATAGTCATCGAGTTGCGCTAAGCATGAATACTTGGCTAATTGCATAACGCGCTTGTAAGCGTTAAAGGCAATTTCCAGTTCATTGTAGCGGGTTGCTAACAAGGCTAACTGGCGCTGCCTGACAATTGAGTTGGGCGATGCGGCAATTGCTTTTTGTGTAATTGCGTATGCTGCTTCGAAGTCGTGCTGTTGAATAAAGCACTCACAGGCAAGGTCGTATGCTTCAACGGCTTGTGGGTTTTTAGTGGTAATCAGTTTGCAAAGGCTTAATGCCTGGTCGCTTTGTGATAGCGCCAAATGACAAATCGCTGCGCCCATTTGTGCCCAACTAAGCTCACGATTATGCAAAATCGAATTATAAATGCTGAGCGCTTGCACATATTTAAGTTCTTTTAAGTAAATCTCAGCTTTAAGGCGCAAGCATTCAATACCAACGCGTTTGTTTTTTGCCATTAGCTGGTCACAAAGCTCAAGGGCTGTTTTTGGCTTATCTTGATTTAACGCCGTATAAATAGGCTTAAATGCGAGACTTTTCTCAACAAGCTTATCCAAGCGAGATTTCAGGGTTGTTTTGGTAAATGGCTTTGCAAGGTAATCGTCGGGGCGGTATTCAAGTGCCCCCATCACTAAGTCTGAAGCGGTTTCACCTGTGATCAGTACATAGTTTGTACCGTATTTTAGTAAGTTGCGATGATTAAGCTCGGCAAGCAGCTGCAGCCCATTTAATC
Organism: Pseudoalteromonas sp. XMcav1-K; assembly: GCF_044005875.1. Taxonomy (NCBI): domain Bacteria; kingdom Pseudomonadati; phylum Pseudomonadota; class Gammaproteobacteria; order Alteromonadales; family Pseudoalteromonadaceae; genus Pseudoalteromonas; species Pseudoalteromonas sp. XMcav1-K. Next base: position 35,593 of record NZ_JBIPJE010000028.1, read on the forward strand.
CATCACCTAAATTGTAATCGACTAACAAAATATCATGTTGATGTTCGCTGTAGCAGGAAAGGGCATCTTCGGCATTGGTACACACATCCACATGGTGAACACCAAAACTTTCTACCATTTGTTTTAGTGATAGGCGGAATTCGGAAAAATCATCCAAAATAAGCACCGAGATAGATTTGTATCGTTGAAGAGGGTTAACCATAAAAAGCGAAAATTATTTTTGATACTAATAATTTAGACGCTTTTTTCTGACTTTTACAAAATACTAAGGTAGTTTGTAGTTAAAAATGGAATAAATACGTAAGTTTTGAATTTATGCTTGGCATAAAAGAGACAAAAGTATATAAATAAAGGTAATAATAAATACAAAATACTCGCTATGAAATTACAGCAGCTAAAGTACATTGTTGAAGTACTCAATCACAATCTTAATGTTTCAGCCACCGCTGAAAACTTATATACCTCGCAACCTGGTATTTCTAAACAAGTGCGTATGCTCGAAGATGAGCTAGGTGTGCAAATCTTCGGTCGTAGCGGTAAACATTTGACGCATGTTACGCCGGCGGGCAAAGACATTATCAATATCTCCCGTGAGATTTTGGCGAAAGTTGAAAGCATTAAAGCGGTTGCCAACGAGCATACTTTACCAGATCAAGGTAAGCTGAATATCGCCACTACGCACACTCAAGCGCGTTACGCTCTGCCAAACGTCATTCAAGGGTTTATGAACAAATACCCGAAAGTATCTCTGCATATGCATCAAGGTACACCGCAGCAAATCTCTGATGCTGCCGCGCGTGGTGACGCAGATTTTGCAATAGCAACAGAAGCGCTTCACCTATATACCGATTTAATTATGTTGCCGTGTTATCACTGGAATCGCAGTATTGTGGTGGCAAAAGATCACCCACTTGCTGCTAAAGCAAATAACCTCACAATTCAAGATGTTGCTGCATTCCCGTTAATCACTTATGTATTCGGTTTTACTGGGCGTTCTGAATTAGATAAAGCATTTACTAAACACGGATTAGAGCCGCAAATTGTGTTCACTGCAACGGACGCTGACGTGATTAAAACCTATGTGCGTTTAGGCTTAGGTGTGGGTGTTGTTGCCTCTATGGCCATTGATGAAATGAACGATAAAGACTTGGTAGTCATTGATGCGAGTCACTTGTTTGAAGCAAGTACCACCAAAATTGGCTTCAGAAAAGGTACTTTCCTACGCAGTTACATGTACGATTTCATTGAGCGTTTTGCGCCACACTTGGATAAAACCATTGTTGAGCGTGCGTGCATGTTACGCAATCAAGATGATGTCGACCATCTATTTAAGGATATTGAGTTACCGGTTCGTTAAGGCGAATTTTAACTCAAAAAAAACGCCACATTATGTGGCGTTTTTTGTATCTGTTAACTGTGATTAACACTCAATGATATTTACAGCGAGTCCGCCTCGAGCCGTCTCTTTGTACTTGGTTTTCATATCATTACCTGTGTCCCACATGGTTTTGATTACTTTATCAAGCGATACTTTTTGTTCACCTGAGCCGCGCATTGCGAGACGAGATGCATTAATTGCTTTCACAGCACCCATCGCATTTCGCTCAATACACGGTACCTGTACAAGGCCACCAACCGGATCACAGGTTAATCCCAAGTTGTGCTCCATACCAATTTCAGCAGCATTTTCAACTTTCTCAACATTGCCACCTAAAATTTCAGTGAGTGCGCCTGCAGCCATTGAGCAAGCAACGCCCACTTCACCTTGGCAGCCTACTTCTGCACCTGAAATTGATGCATTCTTTTTGTAAAGAATACCAATCGCAGCAGCGGTTAGCAGGTAACGCGTTGCAATGTCTTTATCTACTTCTTTAATGAACGTGTGGTAGTACATTAGCACCGCTGGAAGAATGCCTGCTGCACCGTTTGTCGGCGCGGTAACAACACGACCGCCAGCAGCATTTTCTTCATTTACCGCAAGGGCAAATAAATCAACCCATTCCATTGCACGTAGCGGATCGTTATGTGTTTCAATGTTCAGTTGACGGTGCAGACTCGGTGCACGACGTTTTACTTTTAAACCGCCCGGTAAAATACCTTCGGTGCGCATACCGCGCTCAACGCACGCTTTCATCACCAGCCAAATATTGTATAGCTCGTCAGTGATTTCGCTTTCTGTTTTAAGGGTTTTTTCGTTTGCCATCATCAGTGCTGGCACACTTAAACCGTGCTCTTTACACAGCGCCATTAACTCTGCGCCCGTATCAAATGGGTATGGTGCAGGGTTTTCTTCGCGAATGGTTAGTGCAGCTTGCTTTTCTTTTTCGAAATCTTCGTCGCGAACAATAAAGCCGCCACCGATAGAATAGAAAATCTCACGGAAGACACATTGTTCGCCGTTAAATGCTTGTAGTTCCATTGCATTTGAATGCTTTGGCAAAGTCTTACGACGGTGGAATACAATGGCGTCTTTTTTTGGAAATGCCGCAGCATGGCTTTGATCAAGATAGATAGTTTCTTCTTTTTCGATTTTATCTAAAATGCTTGGCACCAGATCGGCATCAATGGTTTCTGGATCGTAACCAGCAAGGCCTAAAATAACTGCTTTACCCGAACCATGACCAATACCCGTTTGTCCAAGTGAGCCAAACAATTCACAGCGAACACTGGTTACTTGCTCTAATAGCGCTTGCTCTTGTAATGACTTTACAAACAGTCTTGAAGCGCGCATCGGGCCCACAGTATGTGATGAGGAAGGACCAATGCCGATACTAAACATATCGAATGCACTTATCATACGAATATCTCTTACTTAATCTTTGAACGGCCGGATATCATAACTCTAATTTATAATCATGTTAACTTTAATTAGTATGATTAATGCTTATGTGCTTAATTTAGATGTTTAATCAAATTGCGAATGATTTGCGCGGTGGCACCCCAAAGCAAGCCGTATTCAGTTTGAAACCCAGTTAGAGTATAGGCAGAAAACTGACGTGTGAATTGAATATCTTGCCAATTTTTTTGATCTATAAGCTGTGACAGCGGCAGATAAAATGCACTGGCGACTTCATTGGTTGCTAGTACCAAATTGGGTTTTTCGGGAAGTAGGGCAATGTAGGGTTTTATTTCAAATCCGGTGAGCGTCCAATAACTGTCCATATCACCAATTACATGGTTATCATTCACCTTAATGCCAATTTCTTCCTGTGTTTCACGCAGTGCTGTGGCAAGTAAGTTGGCGTCAGAATCTTCTAGTTTACCACCGGGAAAGCAAATTTGCCCGGGGTGATGCTTTAAATAGTCAGGACGCTTACACAGCAATAAATGAATTTCACCGCTTACATTAACCAGCGGTACCAATACAGCGCTTTGCTTAGCAATATTGCGCATTTGTATTGGAAAACCAACGTCATTGCTTGGCTGCTGAATATGGAAACGGGCTAGAAATTCACTTAACTGCATAACACGTCCTAAGCGAGCATTTATTCAAGTACAGGTAAAATACGATTTACCTTATCGTATGTTTCTTGTAGCTCAGACTCAAGGGTTGAATCGGCAACTACGCCACCGCCAGCCCAGCAATAAATTGTACCTTTTTCACAAACTAGGGTGCGAATGGTTATGCTAGTATCCATGGTGCCACAGGCCGAAATATAGCCAATTGAGCCACAATAAATTGAGCGGCGGTGAGGTTCTAACTCTTCAATAATTTCCATTGCCCGGATTTTTGGCGCGCCAGTAATCGAGCCACCAGGAAATGCTGCTTTTAATTGATCAATCGCACTGTAACCGTCGGCAAGGGTAGATGTAACCGTTGATACCAAATGATGCACAGCGTTAAAGCTTTCAATCTCAAAAAGCTTTGGTACTTCAACAGTGCCAGCCTTTGCAACCTTGCCTAAATCGTTTCTCAGTAAATCCACAATCATCACGTTTTCAGCGCGATCTTTGGTTGAATTTGCAAGGCGGGCTTTATTGGCGTCATCAATATGTGCATCTTGACTGCGCGGCACTGTGCCTTTAATCGGCTTGGTTTCAACCTGACGCTCTTTTACCTGAATAAAACGCTCAGGTGAAAGTGAGAGTATTTGTTGCTCACCAGCATTAATATAAGCCGAAAATGGCGCTTGGTTTGCGCTTCGCAACTTACAATAGGCGAGCCAAGGGTTGCCAGTAAAACGTGCATCAAAGCGCTGTGCCAAATTGATTTGGTAGCAATCGCCGCTTTTTAAATATTCTTGCACTTTATTAAAACGCTCACCATAACCATCTTTAGTCAGATTTGATTGCCACTTAGTTGTTAAGGCAAATGGTTTACGCTCGTCTTCAGCGCCTGTAAGCGGTGCAAGGTAGTTATTAAGCCGTGTTTCGCTATCACAACATGGCTGTGCGATATAAAACCATTGGTTTTCGTGATGATCAAATATCAGGGCATCGGGGTAAATACCCACCAGCATTTGGCCTAAATCGATATCGTTTTTTGCAATTTCTGGCATCACTTCAATTGAGCGACCTAAATCGTAACTGAATAAACCTAAAGCACCGCCTGAAAACGGTAAATCAAACGGAGCTTTGTCTTTTACGAATGAGTTTATTGCTTGGTGTATCGCACTAAACCCATCACATTCGCTTTGGTGATTATCAACAAAAGTCACATTGTTTTTCACTTCAATCAGTGAAATTGGATTAATCACAATTATGTCAAAGCGGTTATTTGGGTGCGCTGGGTTTGCCGAATCTAAGAAAATGGCATACTGCAAATCTGCAAAAAAACTAAAAACGTGCTCGCTAGTTAGCGCTAAGTCTAATTTTTTGCATATTAATTGTTCATTTATCATTAACTTTAACTACCAGACTGGTCGCAAACGAGTTGGGAGGTTATTATACATGCATAGTTTAACGAATTACTGCACAGATTGCATGAGTAAGCTGTGTTTGACACTATTCACACTGTAAACATTTGCCACCGTCACGGCATATAATAAGGATACATAATGAGCACTATCCGTCAGCAAGACTTTATTGACAGCATCGAAGATGCATTGCAATACATTTCGTTTTATCACCCACTAGATTTCGTACAAGCGCTTGATAAAGCGTACCAAAAAGAAGAAAGCAAAGCTGCTAAAGATGCGATTGCACAAATCTTAATTAACTCTCGTATGTCGGCAGAAGGTAAGCGCCCACTGTGTCAAGATACGGGGATTGTGACGTGTTTCGTTAAAGTGGGTATGGACGTTAAATGGGATAAAACCAACTTGACGGTTCAGCAAATGGTTGATGAAGGCACTCGCCGCGCATACCTTAATCCAGATAACCCACTGCGTGCTTCAATCGTAGCAGACCCAGCAGGCAGCCGTAAAAACACTAAAGATAACACACCGTCAGTTGTGCATATCGACATGGTGCCAGGCGCTGAAGTTGAAGTAATGATCGCTGCGAAGGGCGGCGGCTCTGAAAACAAAACTAAAATGGTGATGCTTAACCCATCTGATGATGTTGCTGCTTGGGTTGAAAAAACGCTACCAACTATGGGTGCGGGCTGGTGTCCACCGGGCATGTTAGGTATCGGTATTGGTGGTACAGCTGAAAAAGCAGCGGTACTTGCGAAAGAATCACTGATGGATCCGGTTGATATTCATGAGTTAATGGAGCGCGGCGCAGAAACAGCGGAAGAAAAGCTACGTTTAGAGATTTTTGAGCGCGCAAATAAAACTGGTATTGGTGCACAAGGCCTTGGTGGTTTAACTACCGTTGTTGATATTAAAATCAAAACAGCACCAACACACGCGGCATCTAAGCCTGTTGTGATGATCCCTAACTGTGCGGCAACGCGTCACGTTCACTTCACATTAGATGGTTCAGGCCCTGCTGACCTTAAAGCGCCTAAGTTAGAAGATTGGCCAGAAGTAACATTTGAAGTAGGTGAAGATACACGCCGTGTTAACCTTGATACCTTAACAAAAGAAGACACAGCCGATTGGAAAATGGGCGAAACCGTACTGTTAAGCGGTAAAATCTTAACTGGTCGTGATGCTGCGCATAAGCGTTTACAAGACATGATTAATTCTGGTGAAGGCTTACCTGAAGGTGTTGATTTCACAAATAAATTTATCTACTACGTAGGCCCTGTAGATGCAGTAGGCGACGAAGCGGTAGGTCCTGCGGGCCCAACAACAGCAACCCGTATGGATAAATTTACTGACTTAATGCTAGAGAACACAGGCATTGTTGGCATGATTGGTAAAGCAGAACGCGGCCCTGCAACAGTTGAATCAATCAAAAACAACAAGTCAATCTACCTAATGGCAGTGGGCGGTGCAGCGTACTTAGTATCAAAAGCAATTAAGAAAGCAAAAGTGGTTGCGTTTGAAGACTTAGGTATGGAAGCAATCTACGAATTTGAAGTAGAAGATATGCCAGTAACTGTTGCTGTAGATAGCGAAGGTAACAACGCGCACAGCGCAGGCCCTGCAATCTGGAAAGCAAAAATTGAAGAGCTAGACGCAAAACTAAAATAATTTTTGGTTGAGCAAAAAGTTTAACAAAGCAAAAAGGGCGCTTATGCGCTCTTTTTTATTGCCACATTCAAGAATTTAACTGACAAAAAATGATTGGAAATTATGCTTGAGCTGTATTTGCGCATTGATTAAGCTCTGAACCCTGAACCCTGAACCCTGAACCCTGAACCCTGAACCCTGAACCCTGAACCCTGAACCCTGAACCCTGAACCCTGTAACTTCTTCTTTACGCTCTACCATCTTGCTGGCTTATCGCTTACGTAAACGTCAATCTACAATTTAAATATTAGCGGATCTTTGCGATATTTTGCTTGGAATAGCGCTGTAATTGCATTGTTTATTATTAAATAAAACTTAAGTGGAATTGAATATGTTTAATTGTAAGTTTAACTGGGTTGTTCATCTAAAATTGTAGTCTTGATGAAAGGATAATGTTAGAGTCGGTGCAAACCAAGAATAACCCGTTCATTTAACGCCATACTTATTATACGCGTTAAACATTTACAAGTTGGAGAGTCGTGTGACTGTTTTTAATCGTACTGAATTTGATAACCACGAAAACGTTGTTTTTTGTGCAGACAAAGAAACTGGCTTAAAAGCAATTATTGCTGTACACAGCACTAAATTAGGCCCAGCAGTGGGTGGTTGTCGTTTATGGGATTACGCAAGTGACGAAGATGCAGTATACGATGTACTGCGTTTATCAAAAGGCATGACATATAAGAATGCAGTTGCGCGCTTACCATTCGGTGGCGGTAAATCGGTAATCATCGGTAACGCAAAAGAAATCAAATCAGATGCACTATTTAAAGCATTTGGTCGTCATTTAGAGCGTTTAGGTGGTAGCTATTACTCAGCAGAAGACGTGAACATCACCTGTGATGACGTTGCAGTAATGAATACTGAAACAAACTATGTACTTGGCCTTGAAGGTAAAAGCGGTAACCCATCACCATTTACTGCACTAGGCACGTTCTTAGGTATTAAAGCGGCTTACCAGCACAAGCACGGTCACCAAGACTTAGCAGGTGTAAAAGTGTCAGTACAAGGTCTAGGCGCGGTTTCTTACACTCTATGTAAATACCTACACGAAGCAGGTGCTGAGCTGTTTGTAACAGACATCAACGAAGAGCGTGTAAGCCGTGTAGTAAACGACTTTAACGCAACTGCGGTTAACATTGACGAAATCTACGACCTAGATGTTGATGTATACGCGCCATGTGCACTTGGTGCAACAATCAATGATGAGACTATTCCTCGCATTAAAGCAGGCATTATCGCAGGGTGTGCGAATAACCAGCTAGCAGAGCCTCGTCACGGTGAAATCATTCGTGAAAAAGGCATTTTATACGCGCCAGATTACGTAATTAACGCAGGTGGTATCATCAACGTTTACTACGAAACAGCGCCAGAAGGTTATAGTGCAGAAGCTGCAACTAAGCATGTTGAAGGTATTTTCGATACACTAAGCGAAATCTTCAAACGTTCGGAAGATGAGCAAAAGTCAACGCACATTATTGCAGACGAACTAGCACAAGAAATCATCGAAAACGGTTTGTAATTTACCCGTTTGTTACTTGTAAAAGCTAGGGTAACAGAATGAGCTTGAAAGTTCATGCTATGCTCGGTAAGGTGCCCGCAATTGCGGGCATTTTTATTTTAAGATTATGGCAACTCAAATCGACCTCTCTACTTGGCAACGCGCCGAACACTTCTCATTTTTTAAAGACTTAGCAAACCCCTACTTTTCAGTGTGCGTGCGTATAGATGCGGGTGAATTGTTTGCTGCATGTAAGCAAAATGGTCAGTCTTTCTACTTAGCTTGCCTTTATGCCTTGCTGCGTGCCAATAATAGCTATCAACCCGTTTGTCATCGTATTGATAACAACCAAGTATGGCTGTGCGATAAAATTGAAATCAACGCGGTGCAATTAGATGAGCAAAACCTCTTTAAAATTTCGTACTTACCTTATGCTGAAGGCTTTGCTGACTTTAGTGAAAAAGGCAAAATTGCATTCGAAACAGCAATAAGTCAGCCATTTTTCTCAGAGCAATTTAACACGATTGAAGGGCGCCTTAACTGTATTCATGTGTCGGTGTTACCTTGGCTTGATTTTACGGGTTTTTCCCACGCGACACCCTTTGGTGAGCAAAATGGCATTCCCAAATTTGTGTTTGGTAAATTCGATAAACAACTGGGCACCATGCCACTCAATATTGATGTACACCACGGTTTAATGGACGGCTTTCATGTTGCGCAGTTTGTTAATGTACTTCAGCAAGAAATGACAGCACTTGCTAAAAGCTTAGGGTGAATTTACGTAATCTAAATACAGTTATTTAATATCCACCAATTTACTGGCGCGACGATATTGTATTTTTGCGCCATTAAAATTGGGTAGCTCCCACTTTTTTGGTGCTTCAACCCGTTTGCCACTCATATAATGAAGCAGTACGCGTTTTGCGCTAATAAAGTATTCCACCCTAAGTTGTTGCTGTGGCAACACCACTGTTAGCGGGTACAGTTCACAAAACTGTTGCCATGTGTAGTCATCAACTAAGCTATAGGCAAAATCACTGTTATCAAGAAGTGCCAACTCATCAAGCGAGCTAACTTCTAAATCACTTAATATCCGTGTGATTTGTTCGTGTGGTGCTAATAATTGCCAATCGGTGCTATGCACATTTTGGTAAAGACAAAGCTGCTGGTATTCCTGAGTTAATTTTTTAAAAAGCGACTCACAAAGTGCGTCAGTTTCAATTAGGTTAACGGTGGCGGCTATAAATTCATGGCTTTTAATTACATCGCTAAACGATTTTAATGGGGTGCCTGCGTATTGGTATTGGTAATTACCCATTAATTCATTTTGCTCGGTAATCTCAGAGGAGCATAGCTTTGCTTCACCTAAGTCATTATCAATAATAACGTTGGTGGTGATGGGACTTACTTTGGTTGCCAGTGTTTTGCGGTCTTTTACTGCACGCCCAGCAAGGCTGTAGGTTTTAAGTACCAATAGGGCGTCAGGCTCGTTACTTAAGTAGCTGTCTTTAGCGATCACCACTTCTTGCTGACCATTGTTGTAACTGCCACGGCGATTTTGCTTTTTAATATACACGCAGCTTGGCAGTAAAGCGGCAATGGCGTGTTGCAATTCGGTGATGTTGTAACTGGCGTATTTACTGAGTTCGGGTAAATCAAAATGGCTACGCAGCTGGCTGGCAAATTGCTTTGCCTCAATCAGGGCGTTTTCTTCTGCGCTGATATACTCTAAAAACTGGCCGCGCACTAAGCCAATGAGCAAGCTAAAGTCACAGAGGTTCGGAAAGTCATTTTCTAATTGCAGGAACTTTTCTGAATTCTTATCTAGAGTGTACAGTTTGGCTGGCACGCTTAGGGCACCTGCAAGGTCGGCCATTGCCTGCTTTAGGCGGTTATTCGGCATGCTTGCCACTAAATGGGAAAGCGAAACGTCAATGGGCAGTGGCGCAAGGGCTTTACCATAGTCAGTTGCAATACCCGCATCGTTAATGGCATTGATGGATTTAAGCGTTGAAAACGCTAAATCATGGGCTTGTTGTGATAGGGGGTTGATAAAGCGTAAATTGCCAAGAGCATGATTATTTGCCGCGGCTGCCAACATCATATCCGTTAAGTTCTCACGCTGGATTTCAGGTGGTGTATGGGCTTCAAGTGGTGCATGTTGACCAAACAGTGCTAAGTAAACACCTTGTTTAATGCGCCCAGCGCGGCCGCGGCGTTGTAGTTTGGAGTCATTAGCAATTGCGGTTAGATCCAACACACTTTGGCCGTTACGAATATGCGTGCGGCGCTCAAGCCCCGAATCAATCACTACATCAACACCGGGAATGGTTAAAGATGTTTCTGCCACGTTAGTCGCTAAAATAAGGCGGCGTTTTTCCCCTTGTTGCAAAGCGCGTTTTTGCTCGCTGATGGGGCTTGCACCATGCAAGGTGATTATATCGAATTGGTCGCTCAATCGCGTGCGCAAATAGCTGGCACACAGTTGAATTTCCCCTTTGCCGGGTAAAAATGCCAATACATCTTGGCTGCCAAGTTGGTACGCTTTTTCAGCGGCAAATGCCATGCGCTCAGTGAGGTTATCTTTATGTGGCATATCACGCATGGCGGGGGCAAGGTATTGCTCATCTACTGGGAACACTTTACCTTCGGCATGTAAATGTACGCCCTCACAATAGTTAATGAGTTGCTGAGCGTTTAATGTGGCAGAGGTTATCACCAGCTGATAGGGCTGGTTGCTGGTTTTATTATGCTCAAGCAGTAAAGCCAGCAGTAAATCGGTATCCCAGCGACGCTCATGAAACTCATCGAGCATAATGGTATTGAAGTCGTCTAGTAACCCTTCATTTAACCAGCGCAGTGCCACACCTGGGGTAACAAACACTATTTCGCTGTTGTGATTTGCTTGTATTTCAAAGCGAATCGCATAACCCACTTTTTCGCCAAGGGGCGTTTGCATTTCGTTTGCGACGCGCTCGGCAAGGCTAGTACATGCAATACGCCTTGGCTCAATGACCAATACTTTGCCAGTGTGTGTGCACCACTTTGGCAATTGGGTCGATTTACCCGTACCCGTGTTGGCGCTCACAATAATCGGTTGATGGCTATTGTTGTTGCCAATATGGGCTAAAAAATCGGTTTTAATCTGGTTGATTGGTAGCATGCGTTTATTTCTTTGTCCGAGTCGCGATATAATTGACGGTATTATTTGTCTATTAGGATAATGTTTTGAAAGACATTGCGATTTTGATTTCACCTGTTGCAAACGGTGCTTATTTTAACGAAACCATCGATATTGCACAAAAAGAGTTTAAACAGTGTATTGGCGAGTATGACCTGACACTAAACGAGATTGGCGGCATGCAATTTTTACAAACCCAATTGCCAGAGCAAAAACTTGAAGCACTAGCTCGTTTATCGTTTGTACAAGGTATTTTTAGTCATGATTCGGGCACATTAACGCCGCTATCGTTAAATACTGATTTTAACTTACACAGTGATTTTGTATTTGGTAGCAAGTACAAAGGCAAAACCAATGAAATTTTAACGCAGTTGTTGCTCAATGTGGGTTTGAGTTTCTGTAAAGAAAAAGACATCAGCAAGATTAAATTGCTTGACCCAATGTGCGGGCGCGGCACCACTTTAATGTGGGCAATGCGTTATGGCATTAAGTCTAAAGGCATTGAGCAAGACCCGAATGCGGTATTGGACTTTAGAACCTTTGCCAAAAAATGGACTAAGCTTCACCGCCAAAAGCATGAGCTTAAAGAAGGTTTTATCGGCAAAGCCAATAAACAAAACAAGGGTAAGTTTATTGATTTTACTGCTAATGGCGTTAATACCCGTATTATTAATGGCAATGCGACGACCGCGTGTGATTTATTAAAGCGTGAAAAGCAGCATTTAATCATTAGTGATATTCCTTACGGTGTGCAGCATTTTACGACTGAAAAAACCCGTAACCCGATTGCTGTGTTAGAAGAATGCGCACCGCAATGGGCAGATTTACTGCACAAAGATGGTATTTGCGTTATTGCGTTTAATAAGTACATTCCAAAACGCAAAGAGCTGATTGCGGTTTTTGAAGCGGCAGGGCTTAGCGCGCTTGAGTTTGAAGCGCCACACCGCATGAGCGAATCAATTTTCCGTGACGTTGTTGTTTTAAGAAAGAACTAAAAAATATATTCTCTACCTTGAACAACGCCATGCTTCACCCAATAACTACTTAAGAAGTAGAAAAGGGCTGAAGCATGGACTTCATATTAATAATATTAACCTTGGTATTTATCGCTGCGTATTGGCATTTTGATGCGCTACGCAATATTTACTGGGAACATAAACTAAAAGAGCGCACCTTAAGCGACAGCGATCGCAATGTATTACTCAAGTACATGCCGATTTATCGCCGAATGACAGATAGCGAACGCGCACAATTAGAAAAACACATCATCTGGTTTTTAGCGACCAAAGACTTTTTAGGGCGCGATGGCCTAGTGGTAAACCACGCAATGAAGTTAATTGTAGCGGCCGATGCCTGTGTTTTGGTGCTAAATAAACCGTGGCCGCTTTATAAAAATGTGAAGCAAATTTTGCTTTACCCAAGTGCCTATTATGCAAATTCAGAAAGCCGAGATGGCGCTGGGCTTGTTAGTTTTCACCAAACGGTTAGGCAAGGAGAGTCGTGGCCGGGCGGTACTTTGGTGCTTTCATGGCATGATGTACTTAACGGTAACCGTTTACCAAACGATGGCCATAATTTAGTATTTCATGAGTTTGCCCATCAACTCGATCAAGAAACTGGTGCAACAACAGGCACGCCGCTATTAAAAGACAAACTTACCTATGAAAGTTGGGGACGCGAATTTTCTCGTGCCTACAATATGTTAAAAGCGCATGTGGCGTATGGCATGCCCCACGTTATTCACAGTTACGGTGCCACCAATGAAGCGGAATTCTTTGCGGTGATCACCGAAACCTTTATTGAAAAACCCAGTGAATTAAAAGCATATGATCCGGTTATTTTTGATCTATTGCTTAATTACTTTGGCTTTGATCCAAGGCGCTGGAACTAATACCAATTTTATTAATCCTTTGATCATTCTGGCGAGTTAAATGACCCATAAACTGCGTTTTAAAATTCTTAATTAGAACAACTACATGTCGAATTATAAGCCTTGTTTCTGAGCCATTTCTCCGTCGCAATACATGACCAGCTAATTAATGCAATTGGTATCAATCTGCCAGTTAGCTTGGCATAGTCGTTCAATAAACCATTGAAAGGCTTTGCCTTGATTATCTTTATGCCATGCAATGTATAAGTCTTGTTTTGGTCTTGGAATGGTGCACTCTTTTTGCACCAGCTCGCCATTTTCAAGATACGGTTTAGCAATATGACTTGGCAAGAACCCCACACCAATGCCGGCAAGTTGTGCTGCGAGTTTTGCCTGCATAGAATTAACATTGATTACTTGCTTGGCACTAAATAGCCCTGTACTTCGCTCTGGCAGCAAAGTGGAAGTGTCAGATACCACAATCGCAGGGTAGTGTTTTAAATCATCGTCGTCCAGCGGCGTAGTAACCTTTGCCAATGGATGCGATGCTGCCACAGCAAATATAAAACTTAGCTCTGCGATTTTGTGGGTGCGATACACGCCTTTTGGCAACTCGCCTGTTGCACCAATAACAATATCGGCACGCTTACTATGTAAGGCATCCCAGCCGCCACCTAAGGCTTCTACGCTTAGTTGAATATCAACTTGTTCAGGTCGTTTGGTGAACTCTTTTAATAAATCAAAAATGACATCTTCAGGGATCACGGTATCACGGGCGATGCGCAGTTGTTTTTCCCAACCTGATTCTAATTGGCTTACAGCATCGAGCATTTTGCTGGTGGAATGCAAAATTTGCCTGCCATGTTCTAACACCAGCTTACCAACGGGGGTAAGTACAGCACGCTGTTTTGAACGGTCAAACAGTGGCGTGCCAATGTCTTCTTCAAGTTTTTTGATGGTATAGCTTAGCGCCGAAGGCACTTTATAAAGTGATTCGGCTGCGGCGGCAAAACTGCCTTTTTTATCGATGGCATCGAGTGCTTTTAGGGCGTCAATAGTGATGGCTTGATACATAATTCTTTTATTCAAAAAATTTGAACTAAGGGTTCAAAATGTTCCGATTTTTTATTGAGTTTAGCATGCTTATACTTAATTTCATCAGTTAAGCAGATGCTTTAACAAATTAGATAAGTTTAAAATTTTTGAGGAATAAATTATGAAAACACTATTAACAACACTGACATCAAGCCAAGCAGGTTACGCAGCACTGGCGTTAAGATTACCTATCGGCATTATTTTTATGGCACATGGCGCGCAAAAATTATTTGCTTGGTTTGGGGGTTATGGCCTTGAGGGCACAGGTGCATGGATGGAATCTATTGGCTTAGCACCAGGCTATTTAATGGCGCTAATGGCAGGCAGTGCAGAGTTTTTTGGCGGTTTATTTATTTTACTTGGCTTATTAACTCGCCCTGCGGCATTGGCACTTGCAGGCACTATGATTGTTGCAATCTTTACTGTGCACTTTGAAAACGGACTGTTTATGTCTAACAATGGCTATGAGTTTGGCTTAGCATTATTGGCAGCAAGTATTTCTTTGGTGTTCTCGGGTGCGGGTAAAGCCTCACTGGATGCGCTTATTTCAGATAAATTGACACAACACGCTTAATTAGGGGGTAAGTACGATGATCACACTTAGAAAAGCAAATGAGCGCGGCGGCGCTGACTATGGCTGGCTTAAGAGCAAACATACTTTCTCTTTTGCAAATTACTACGACCCAAAACACATGGGCTTTTCAGCCCTTCGTGTTATCAATGATGATGTTGTGGCACCGGGCGCTGGGTTTGATACCCATGGCCACCGCGATATGGAAATTATTAGCTATGTATTGTCAGGCACCATTGAACATAAAGACAGTGCGGGCAATATCAAAACGCTTCCTGTGGGTGAATTTCAGTTAATGTCGGCAGGCAAAGGGATTTTTCACAGTGAATACAATGCATCAAATGAAGAAGAGCTTAGATTTTTACAAATCTGGATTGAGCCGAATAGTTTTGGCGACAAACCCGGTTATCAACAAAAAGATTTTGGTAAAGACGTTGGTTTAACGACGATTGTGACGCCAGATGGCGAAAATGGCACGCTTGCGATAAAACAGGATGCAAAGCTACATCAACTGATCCTTGAGCCAAAACAGCAGTATATATTTGAATCAAATAATGCACCTGTGTATGTACATCAAGTTTCAGGCAGCACTCTAGTGAATGCTATTCAAATTGAAAGTGGTGATGGTGCAAAAGTGTTAGATGAAACTGAATTAGTATTTGAAAACGTATCTAACACCCCAGCGACATTAATTATTTTTGAATTACCACAGGTTTAAGGAGCAGATCATGGGATTATTAGTTGAAGGTAAATGGCACGATAAGTGGTACGACACCAAAAACAGTAAAGGTAAATTCGAACGTGAAGCTGCGCAATTACGTAATTGGTTAACAAAAGACGGTGAAGCAGGCCCTTCAGGTACAAATGGGTTTGCAGCAGAATCTGGCCGATATCATTTATATGTATCACTGGCGTGTCCGTGGGCGCACCGCACCCTTATTTTTCGCGCATTAAAAGGGCTAGAACAGCATATTTCTGTATCAGTTGTAAGCCCAGATATGTTAGAGCATGGTTGGAAATTTGATAAAACGCAGCACAGCACGGGCGATGCATTATTTGATTTTGATTATATGCATCAAATATATACGCGTAATAACGCAAACTACAGCGGCCGTGTTACTGTGCCAGTGCTGTGGGACAAAAAACAAAACTGTATCGTCAGCAATGAGTCGTCAGAGATTATTCGCATGTTTAATACCGCCTTTAATCATTTAACAGGCAACGAGCATGACTATTACCCTCTGCATTTACGTGCTGAAATTGATGAAATTAACGAATTTGTTTATCACAATATTAATAACGGGGTATACAAAGCGGGTTTTGCTACCACACAAGACGCATATGAAGGGGCGTATATTGCGCTTTTTAATGCCCTTGATAAAGTTGAAGCCATTTTAGCTAAACAGCGCTACTTGGTGGGTACACAAATTACCGAGGCAGACTGGCGTTTGTTCACTACCTTAATTCGATTTGATGCGGTTTATTTTTCACACTTTAAATGTAATCAACGTCAGCTTGAGTCGTATCCGAACATAGCAAACTATATTCGCGAGCTTTATCAAGTGACGGGCGTGGCTGAAACGGTCGATTTTTATCATATTAAACGCCATTACTATTTTAGCCATACCATGATTAACCCAACGCAAGTGGTACCCGTTGGGCCAAAAGTGGATTACAGCAGCGCGCATAATCGTTCGTCACTTTAAAAAGTAATAGGCAATAAAAAAGGCAGCGAAAGCTGCCTTTTTTAATTAATAACGAATTTGTTATTAAACAACACCGCGCGGAAGACGTGTGTCGTGCTCACGCTCAGCAAGCTCTTTAATCCAGAATTCTTCAGCAGTAAAGCCTTCTGGGTTTGGCTTAGTAACTGTGTATTCTTTTTCTTTAGTTGCAGTTACTGGCGCTGCTTTTTTAGTAGCGGCTTTCTTAGCCGGTGCTTTTTTAGCAGCAGGCTTAGCTGGTGCTTCTTCTTTTGCTGCAGGAGCAGAGCCAGATGAAAGTTCCTCTGCAAGCGTTACTAAATCAGCAAGGCGAACGTTTTTACCGCCATCTACACTGTACCAACCACTTTTAGCTGTGATCTCAGGTTTTTTACCATTTGCTGCTTCATACGCTTTTTCAAACGCAGCTAGCACTTCAGTTTTATCGAGTTTACTCATCGTATATCCCGTTTATTTGATACGAAGATTACTGTTAAAAATACATTTATACCTAGTTTCACGTCATTTTTCAATTTTTTGAGAATTTTCTTTATTTTTGACGGTAGGTTAAGGACAATTCAATGATCAAAAACAACTTATAGGTAAGCATAATGCAACTTTCTAAATTGCTCCAAGAATTAGATAGTTTACTCGCCCCCCATAAGGTTAAAGACTTTAGTCCAAACGGCCTTCAGGTCGAAGGAAAAGACACCGTTAATAAAATTATAACGGGTGTAACGGCAAGCCAAGCGCTGATAGATGCCGCTATAGAAAAAAATGCTGATGCGATATTGGTTCACCACGGCTATTTTTGGAAAGGCGAAGCGTATCCAATTACGGGTATGAAAAAACGTCGCATTGGCGCGTTAATTAAAAATGATATCAGCTTAATTGGCTATCATTTGCCGATTGATGTGCATCCAACCCTTGGTAACAATGCAAAACTCGCAGAGCTATTAGATATTGAGTACGAAGCAGGGCTTGATCCATTCAGTGAGCCAAGCATTGCAGTGAAAGGTCGCTTAAAAACACCACTTACGGCTGAAGAGTTTGCTGAAAAAATAGAAAGTGTACTCAATCGCAAACCATTAGTTGAAAGTGTGCGTGGCAAAAAAATTGAAACGATTGCGTGGTGCACCGGCGGCGGTCAAGGTTATATTGATTTAGCCGCAAGCCAAGGCATTGATGCCTACCTTACCGGTGAAGCGTCAGAGCAAACTATTCACAGTGCGCGCGAGCAAAATATCGACTTTTTTGCTGCGGGGCATCATGCGACCGAGCGCTATGGTGTAAAAGCCGTGGGTGAATATTTAGCTGAGCAATTTGGCTTAAATGTTGAGTTTATTGACATAGATAATCCAGTCTAAACAACAAATAAAAAAGCAGCGATTACGCTGCTTTTTTATTTGGATCTATTTACTGACCCCATGTACTACTGAGAATGCAGTGTATGGGTTAGTAACCACCTTTTAAAATGGTAATTTGCTGGTCAATTACAGCGAGTTCGCATCGCTTGTATTTTAGTGCAGCTTGCTGAGAATTTGGTAACTCATTGAGATAACGCCATTGGCAGTTATCGGAAATATAGCTATCAAAACTGTTTTTACTGCGTTGAAAACTTAAAAATAATTGGGTATTGCCCGTGTTATTTTGCTTTATTTCCACTTCTTTTTCTAATTTTGTGAGCCAAGTTTGGCGTGTACGTTTGTGGTCAATAATGGCTTGATCTAAGCATTGTAGCTGCAATACTACTTTGCCTTTGCTACAGGGCTTTTCATCGTTTTGAGCTAATGCATTAATGCTCAGCAGCATTAACACGGTGTAAAAAAGAGTGTATTTATTCATAATTAAAAACCAAGGTAAATAGGGCGCCACCGAGCTGGCTTGTGGCAATGGTCATTTTGCCGTTATAGGCATCCATCAGGTCGCCTACAATCGCCATGCCAACACCGTGGCCGTGTTCGTAGGTATCTAAGCGTTTTCCGCGAATTGTAAGTTCTTCTATTTTATCTGCGGGTACGCCTGGGCCATCATCACCAACTTCGATAATGAGTTGTTGTCCTAACTGCTTCACTTTTATTTCAATTAAAGCGTCACATGCTTTGCAGGCATTATCGAGTATATTGCCTAGCAATTCCATTAAATCAGTTTTATCGCCTAAAAAGGTACTTTTTTCATCAATAGCTTGAATAAATTGAATGCCTTTGTCGCGATACACTTTACCCATAGCATTGATAATTGAATCGAGTATTGGCTTAACTTTAGTTTGTTTTTTCCATGTATCAGTGCCGCCCGAGGCCACTTTTTTAAGCTGGTGTTCAATCATATTACTGATGCGGTCGAGCTGTTCTTGACTGTCGCCATTACTGGCTAGATCACTTGATTTTAAAACAGCCAACGGGGTTTTTAAAGCATGGGCAAGGTCGCTTAATGATGCGCGATATTTATCTTTTTGCCTTTGTTGCGTAGCCAATAATAAATTAAGATCTTGCTGAATTTTTTCTAGCTCTTCTGGGTATTCACCATTAATTTGGTCGGCATTACCACTTTCGATTGCGACAATTTCTTTATCAAGGCGTTTAAGTGGGTGACTACTCCATAAAAAGCCCAGCATAATCAGTAAACCCATCACTATGGCGATAATAATCAGCCAGTGCCTCAAGGTTTCTTGGAAGTCTTGCATTTGCGATAAAATGGCTTCTTCGTCTTTTAATACCAATACAGTGACTTGATATTCAATGCCATCGGCATCCATGTAAAACACAAAGCTAAGTTGTCGAAAGTACTTATCAAGTTCTTCAATTTTCGAAAAGTCCATAATACCGGGCGCGGTTGCTGCGTGTTTTGGAATATATTGATAACCGAGCGTTGATTCAGATTGCCAAGCAATTTCTTTGTTAAGATAAATATAGGCAAAGGTATCGGATACGGGGCGAGTGAGTTCAGGAGCTATTAGGGTAATCGGCGCCAGTTCGCCTTGCTCAATTTCCACTTTTGCCATCAGTGAGTACAAATGCGCTTCGAGTGTGCGTTCGGTGTTGTCGACTAAGCTTGCGTAAAGTGCCTTACCAATTGAAAAGAACATGGCAGGCATAAGTACTAAAAGCAAAAAGACAAGGATAAATCCTTGTCTAATTTTTAACGATATACGGTGGATCACAGTTTGCCGCTTAAACGGTAGCCGCGACCACGGAGTGTTTCAATTGGTGCGATTGAGCCGTCTGGATCGAGCTTTTTACGCAGGCGTAATACAAATACTTCAATTACGTTTGAGTCTAAATCGAAGTCTTGGTCATAAATGTGCTCTGTTAGCTCAGATTTAGACACGACCTTTTCTGGGTTAACCATTAAGTACTCAAGTACTTTGTACTCGTATGCGGTGAGCATTAATTCATTGTCGTTAACCCATACTTGCTGAGAACGGGTATGAATGCGAATTGGACCCGCAGTAATAGTTGGGTCTGCTTTACCGGCGCTGCGTCTAATAAGCGCATTACAACGGGCAATTAATTCTTCGTTATGAAATGGTTTGGTTAAGTAGTCATCAGCACCGGCGTCTAACCCTTCCACTTTATCTTGCCAGCGGTCGCGGGCAGTTAAGATTAAAATCGGAATATCAATGCCTTGCTTTCTCGCATTGCTGATCACGTCAATGCCATCCATTTTAGGTAGGCCTAAATCAACGACGGCTAAATCTAACGGGTATTCAGTAAGGTGAAATAAACCAGCTTCGCCATCGTGACACATATCAACGCTGTAACGGGCTTTTTCAAGTGCATGTTTTAGATTATCTGCCAGTTGCAGATCGTCTTCTATTATTAGAATGCGCATTGTTATTGTTTTCCTTTTTTAACCTGGCCATTTGATTTATTTACTTTAAAGTCAACAACCTTACCTTTTGGTTGTAACATTCTTACTTTGTAGTAATGGGTGTTCTCTTTCACGCTTAAAATCTTACCAGGGTAAGATTGCGACACTTTTTTGGCCGCTCTGCGCTTGGTTAAACCCAGAGTGTTAACATTTTTAAGCGCTTTATTCGCTGCCGCATTTTGTGAAGATGTTTTGACCTTTGAGTCATTTTCATTACTTGCATTGGCATTAAATAGCACTAAGCAACTGATCAGACTAATCAAATATTTCATACGTTAGCTCGCCACGTTATGGAGTAAGTTAAATGTACAAAAAGTTCACTGAACTTACTCTGAATCAGTTACGGTAAAACTCGTTTAAACGGTTTAACAATTGATTCTTTGTAAATACCCGCTTCGATATAGGGATCGTTTGCAGCCCAGCTGCGCGCATCTTCTAACGAATCGAATTTAGCAATCACTAATGAACCAGTGAAACCCGCTTCGCCTGGATCGTCGCTGTCGATTGCTGGTAGTGGCCCGGCAGATAACAAACGTTCTTCTGCTTTTAACGCTTCTAAGCGTGCTAAGTGAGCAGGACGCGCTTCTTTTCGCATCGCTAAGCTGTTTTCAACATCTATTGAATAAATCATGTACCACATACAGCACCTGTTTGGTTATTTTATTGAATATAAAAATAATTCTATCAACAGAAAGGATAAAACTAAAAATCATTTTTCGCGAAAACTTGAAACAGTAGGTTTAACACTGATAGCATCCAAGGTTGAAAACAATAATACTAAGGTTCAGCATGAGTGCATCGCGAGAGCATTTTAGCTCCAAACTCGGATTTATTTTGGCCGCTGCAGGCAGTGCAGTAGGCATTGGAAACCTCGTTGGTTTCCCAGTATCGGCAACCAAAAATGGCGGTGGTGCATTTTTAGTTGTTTATGCATTGTTTGTAATTTTTGTTTGCTTACCAGTAATGATGGCCGAAATGGCTATGGGTCGTAGCGCGCAAAAAGACCCACTTGGCGCGTATAATAAATTATCGGGTAACAGCAGTAAGTGGCGATATCCTGGATTTTTAGCGGTACTTACGCCATTTATGATTGGCGTGTTTTACATGGTGATCACTGTGTGGATTTTTGGTTACCTTGTTCAGGCAGCCATTGGCAACTTAGATGCACTTGCCGATCCCAGCAATTTTGGTCAGTTTATAAACCAAACCAGTGTATTTTTTTACATGGTAGGCGTTGGTGTGCTGGTTAATCTAATTCTACTTGGCGGTGTAAAGCAGGGCATTGAAAAAGCAGCAAAACTGCTTATGCCAGCGCTATTTGTGCTACTAGTTGGCCTTGTTGCTTACGTACTGACATTAGATAATGCGATTGCTGGCCTTCGTTATTACGTTGTGCCTGATTTTAGCAAAGTGAATGCTAGCGTTTTAAATGGTGCACTGTCGCAAGCGTTTTTCTCGCTGTCGCTCGGTATGGGTATTTTAATGACTTATGCATCATATATTTCTAAGAAGGAAAATATTGTAGGCAGTGCAAAAATGGTTGCAGTAACTGACTCATTGGTCGCATTTATTGCGGGTTTAATGGTCTTGCCAGCGATTTTCAGCTTTAACCCAAACACCAATCCTGCGGAGTTATCTGACTCATCGGTATCAATGATTTTTGTTTATTTACCAAAAATCTTCCTCGCGATGCAGCAAGATATCGGCTACGTAGGCGCAAGCGCAATCGCCGTAATCTTTTTCTTACTGGTATTTTTTGCAGCAATTACATCACTTGTGTCAATTATTGAAGTACCAACAGCGACCTTAATTGAAGAAAAGGGCGTTTCGCGTTTTAAAGCATTGCTATTACTTGCAGGTAGCATGGGTATTTTAACCATTTTATGTACCATGTCGTTTGGTATGAGTGAGTGGTTAAGCACAATGTTTAACTATGGTGACCACGATCCTGCAACTAAAAAGAGCCTGTTTGATTTTATATACGATGTGTTTTACGACACCATCTTACCGTTAAACGGCTTAATGGTGTGTTTGTTCGTAATGTACCGTTGGAAAAAAGCAAAGCTAACTGAAGAGCTTAGCCAAGGTGCGCCTGAGTATGCAGGTAGCTTTACCGAGAAGTATGTAAACTTCTCACTATCAACCTTTATTCCATTTATTTTGGCGCTGATTTTTATTAATACAGTTGCTAATAAGTTCTTTGCTTACAATTTATTAGGCTTCTAATACGATTTAAATAAAGACTTAAGTTAAAAGCGGAGCAATTGCTCCGCTTTTTTGTGTTTAATGGCAATATAAGGTGATGGAAGGGCGAACTTTAATCATCTTAAAAGGTAGAATAGTTAATAGAATTAGATAGTTAAACTAGGTTGGAAGATGGTCAAAATTAACAGTGAACAAAGTAAGCGCAGCGCGCAGTTTAAGTTTGTAGCATACGCTATTTCTGTAATTTTGATTGCCGGATGCTTGATTGCAACCAGCTTGCAAGTGGCACTAAATTGGCCATTTATTGTGATTTGTTCTCTATGTATTGTTGGCCTTTTAATAGCTTCACAATCAGCAAATAATCGCTTTTTGGTGTTGGGCAAAGCGCCTTTAATGCTCGATAGTAAAATTGTGATGTTAGGTGTTGAAACAAAAGGGCAAATAGTTATTAATCAGCCGCATTTTAAGAAGTTTAATCAAGCGATACTTCAAATACTTGCGCCAGGTTATGAAAGCGGTTTAAATGAGATTTGGTCTGATACTTTACCATTAAAAATTGAGTTTGACGGCGATACTACTTTGCTTGATTTTACCTTTACGCTACCCACACAAATCAAACTTCATTCAGGCACACGTTGTTACTTAACAATAAGTTATGTTGAGAATATGCAGGAAGTGAAGCGTACTTATCGATTAAATGTGCGGGATCCGAAAGTAAGAATGTTGTAGCGGGGATTTGTAGCTGTGTTAATTGTGAGTTATTTGAAAATTGTTTAGTTGTAGCGCTTAACCTTCTCTTCTGTTAGTTGGTTCGAGCTGGCTTTTGGCAATGTCAACTGATTCTTCTATCTCCCATGAGCGTATCTTGCGCAATCCATGGCGCCCTCTTGTTCATTTTTGTTACACGACAAAAACGAGCCACAAATTTATCAGGAATAAATTTGAACAGCGAAGCTGGCCAGTATGGCGAAATACAGGGATGTATTTCGTTAAAAACGTGCCCGTAAATCAAACTGAATCTTCAAACATAATTTAAATATGAACTTAAACGCCATGAAGCTACGCGCTAAACGTCCCTGTACGCTATCCAGCTCTAAATCCTTTTATCGCGTTCATAGCTAGCCGAACTTCGTTCGTCTCTAGACGCTATTCACCCATTCATACATAGCTTGCTCGACCGCTTCGCTCCCTGTCTCGCATTATTCATTTAAATAATGTTTTCAGGTTTGATTAAGGGGAAAGATGTGTGTGAATTTTAAATGCAGCCTTTAAATGATGCCTTTTAAAATGGATATTATGTGCGCTTGTATGCCTCTTGCTGTGAGACGCCCAGACTTATTAATATTTCCTCAAAATAACCGACATTTTCTAATTCTCGATTATCTTCATAAGCTAAGCAAAAAAGAATTCTCATTTTTGCTACTTCTGATACAGATGTGTTGTAACCATCGTTACAGTCAACCCAAGACCACAAGCAGTCTCTTAACTGTTCAAGGTTAAACTCTTTATGTTCAACCCAATACTCTTTAAGTTGTAAGAAAGCATTTTTTGCCAAAAGAATTTCAGGTATACCAAGCCTTTCAAGCCAAGCAATAATATGGGCTGCATACTTATAATTTTCGTTCAAATTAGTAAATTCTCCAGAATATATAATGTCGCATTAAGCAGTAAGCAACGCATTGGGGTTCGGGTTGACCTATTTTTTAAATGCTTTACCCAAGAAGCTTTTTAATGCCACTTTGTGCCTGTTTGTACCTTAAATTTATAAGCGTCATAGCTACTTGTCCTACATCCTCATACAAGTTATCAGCGTACTCGTGTAAGTTTAGCGTGGGATCATAATTTTTAGATGCAACGAATTCATTTATGCGCTGTGTACGGGCAGCAGCTTCTTTGCCAGCTTTTGCAATAATGAACTCCAACCAAGGTCTTTGTTGCTTTTCATTGTTGCAAGGAGCACAGCATGGAACCACATTTCCCCATGCGTGTAGGCCAAGCGAAGATTTGTTCATTGGGATTAAATGATCCTGGGACAAGGACTTGCGATCAATGGATGCACCACAAAAGCAACATTGGTAATTAAAAAACTCTAACAACTCATCTTTTTGAGCTACTTTTGGACCGAATGGCTCAAAGCCTCTGGCCTCATCATAAAATTTACCAACGTCTTGTAAGAATATTCTGATGGCGCTATTTGATATGTCAGATTTACTTCGTGCCATGATGCTCCTTTTAGCACTTAACAACTTATTAGGGATACCTAACAAAGTTATGGATCTTGTAAGATAGGTGTTTTTAATCTTTGATTTCGCTTTTTAAAAAACTCATCTTAAATCAGAGTGTAAGATAAATAAACTGGTTATGTGTGGATGGTGGTGTGGGTAATAAATATTGTTATAAAAAAGGCGCTTATAAGCGCCCTTTAAATATATTGTAGAAAGTTATAGTCGTTTAATGCGGTTTGCAATCAAACTTTTCATTGGTGTAAAACGCGGCGTAGGCGATGCCGCTTAGGGTAAAGTACATGGTAAGTACAAAGAGTAAAAAAGTACCTACATTGAAGCCTGAATTATTAAATGCACTTATCATAAATACGGCAAAGCCAATACCAATCGGTAAACACAGCAGTGTTTTAAATAGGTTCTCGTTTTTTATTTCGTATTCAGGTTCTTGTTTGTTATCTGTTTCCATTTAAGCCTCGACTAATATTATTGTTCTAACCACTTTAAGTGGCCGGATTTTAGTTTTCTTTGGGCCTGTTTATCTCGTTATAGCTCCTTGAGAACAACACAACAGGTCATTAAATGTTCAATTTAATACTAGAACGATTTAATAGATTTTCCTAATTATCAAAACATAATGGGTGATATTTGTAACTTTCGCTTTATATGAAGTGTAAGTAGAAAGTTTCTAAGCAATAAATAAGTTAAACAATCGGTATTTTGCTAGCTGATAATTATATGGTAAGGGGTTGAGGCATTATTTGAGGAGCAGGGCTCAAGGCTGAGTAGCGATCGGAAAGCATTAAATCTTGAACGTCAAAACACGGATTTACTAAAAAGGAGCGGTTATCGCTCCTTTTTATATTTAAATCACGTTAAGGCTTGTTACCGTTATTCGCTTTTTTGTTCTTCATCGTCAGGCAAATATTGATAAAGCATAACGATAGTTACAATTAGCGCAACGAAAGTGGCAGCGGTAATGCCGAACACTTTGAAGTTAACCCAAAAATCCAGTGAAAATGCATAGGCAACATAAATATTAACAGCGGCGATTAGGTATAAAAACGTACTCCAAAATAAGTTTATTTTATCCCAAAGTGGCTCAGGCACTTCAATTTTCTGGCCTGTATCATTAGTTGAAGCCAAGATTGAGCCTAACATTTTTGCCATTAGGTTCTTGTTAAAGAAATAACGCGATGCTAATAAAATGGTCGCAAAGCCTGCATAGACCACGGTTGCTTTCCACTTAATAAACTGCTCATCTTGGAAAAGAATAGTGAGTGAGCCAAGACCAACCGCTAAAGCAAAGAGTCCCCAATGTTTGGTAGCGACTTTTTTCTCGATAAAGAAGTAGTAGGCTATTTGCAGAACTGACGCACCAATAAGTACCGACGTCGCCCAAAAAATATCCATGGTTTTATAAAGAATGAAAAATAAGATCAGGGGAGCATATTCAAATAATGCGAGCATTGTTTACCTCTTAAATTATGCTGAATATTTACCTTACACCAGAGTTAATATGAAACACCAGAGTTTGGGTTTAAAAAAAGGGCGCTTGGCGCCCTTTGTATTGTTTATACACAATTATTTTTGCGTTGCGGCTTTCATATTACGTACAAAGCTTTCAAGCTCGCTTAGCATAGTTTCAGGTGATTCAAGGTTATTCTCGATAATCTTAACTACTGCAGAGCCTGAAATGGCACCTGCGGCACCTGAGGCAATTGCCGCTTTTACATCTTCAGGGGTTGAAATACCAAAACCCAGAAGCGCAGGTGCTGCGTTAAAATTTAATAACTTTTTGATCATTGAATCTGCAGGCATTTGCGCTTTGGTTTCGGTACCCGTAACACCTGCGCGCGAGAGCAAATAGGTATAACCACGGCCGTAAGATGCGCATTGGCGAAGTGTATCGTCATCAGCATTTGGCGTGGCAATAAAGATAGGCTCTATCTCTGCTTGCATGGCAGCTTGTCTAAACATTTTTGACATATGCAGCGGCACATCAGCAACTAAAATTGAATCAACGCCCACTTCTTTTGCTGTGCGATAAAAGTTATCAATGCCCTGTGCTAACACTAGGTTTGAATAAAGCAGTAAGCCAATTGGAATATCCGCGTTGTACTCACGTACTTTACGAATTATTTCAAAGCTCTCAGCTGTGGTGATTTTATTTTCGAGCGCGCGAATATTGGCCGCCTGAATCACCGGGCCATCAGCGATTGGATCTGAGAATGCAATACCTAGCTCCAGCGCATCAGCGCCGCCGTCAATTAAGCGTTTAATAATCTCAAAGCTTAATTCTTTGTTTGGGTCGCCAATGGTAACAAATGGCACAAATGCACCTTGGTTAACTTCATTTAATGCGTGAAATGCTTGTTGATAGCGGCTCATAGTTTGCCTCCTTGATTTAACACTGTATGCACGTGCGCTAAATCTTTGTCACCACGGCCACTTAAATTCACTACAATAATGGTTTCTTCACTTTTTTCTTCAGCCAGCTTTAATGCGTAAGCAAGGGCATGGCTTGATTCAAGCGCCGGAATAATCCCTTCGTTTTTCGCAAGTAGCTGGAATGCTTCTAAAGCCTCATCATCACTAATGCCAACATATTGGGCACGGCCTGTTTCAGCAAGGTGTGCATGCTGAGGGCCAACCGCTGGGTAATCAAGACCTGCAGATACCGAGTAAGACTCTTCGATTTGGCCGTTGCTGTCTTGCATAATAAAGGTGTATGCACCGTGCAAAATGCCTTTTGTGCCTTTACAAATTGCCGCGCCATGCTCGTCAGTATCAAGGCCTTTACCTGCTGGCTCAACGCCAACCAGTTTTACACTTTCATCGCCAATAAAGTCATTAAACATACCAATTGCGTTAGAGCCACCACCAACACAGGCAATCACATAATCTGGTAGGCGGCCTTCTGTATCAAGTACTTGTTGTTTTGCTTCTTCACCAATCATTTTTTGGAAGTCGCGTACAAGTGTTGGGAACGGGTGCGGGCCTGCTGCTGTACCAAGTAAGTAGTGTGCCGTATCGTAGTTTGCTGACCAGTCGCGCATTGCTTCGTTAACCGCATCTTTTAATGTGCCAGAACCTGCGGTAACAGGAATGACTTCTGCGCCCATTAGTTTCATTCTAAATACGTTTGGTTGCTGGCGTTCTACGTCTTTTGCACCCATGTAAACGCGGCATTTTAAGCCAAGTAGTGCACAAGCTAGGGCGGTTGCTACACCGTGCTGACCAGCACCGGTTTCAGCAATGACTTCTTTTTTGCCCATACGTTTTGTTAGTAATGCCTGACCTAACACTTGGTTGGTTTTATGTGCGCCACCGTGCAGTAAATCTTCACGTTTAAGGTAAAGTTTTACCTTAGGGTTTTTCACTAAATTGCGTGTAAGCGTCAGTGGCGTAGGGCGACCGGCATATTCATTAAGCAGCTTTTCAAACTCTGCATGAAAGCTAGGGTCGTTCTTTGCTTTATTAAATTCACTTTCAAGTTGTTTTAAGGCGGGTACCAGAAGTTCTGGTACGTACATGCCGCCAAAATCGCCGAAATAGGCTGGGTTTTTATTTTCCACCTCAAGATTCCTTTATCTTAGAAAACACAGAATTAATTTGTTGATGACATTTTTTACCTGGGCTTGTTTCAATGCCCGAATTTAAATCAAGGCCAATGGCTTGGGTTGCAAGCGCATCAATAATATTGTCGTTATTTAAGCCGCCTGCGAGCATATAGTTGCGTTCGTTAATCAGCACATCCCAATTAAAGGTTTGCCCCGTACCACCGCTTTGGTTGCCCACTTTGGTATCAAATAAATAGCGATCAGCCCCTTGGCTCTTATGTTCAATCACATCGCTTACCGCAACGGCTTTCCATACTTGCACGCTCGCTGGTAGCGCCTTTTTAAGCGTAGCAATATAGGTTTCGTCTTCATCGCCATGTAACTGTACTGCAACCAGTTTTAGCTCAACGGCAATATGTACAATGGTGTCAATCGTTTCGTTTACAAATACGCCAACAAAGCCTAAATCGCAGCTATCGGCAATTGGTTTTGCACAGTCAATATCAACGTAACGTGGCGATTTTGCATAAAAAATCAGGCCACCAAATACCGCGCCCGCATTATATGCGGCAATCGCATCTTGTGAGCGCGTCAAACCGCACACTTTATTTTCACCTAGAATCAGCTTACGACAGGCCAAATCAAGGTTCTGTTCAGCCATCAGTGAGCTGCCAACTAAAAAGCCGTTACACAGAGATTTTAAGCGTTTTACATCAGCGTGAGTGTAAATGCCCGATTCTGAAATAACCACTTTCCCTGCAGGGATTAACGCACGAAGGGTTTCTGTAGTGGCAAGGTCGGTACTTAAATCACGCAGATTACGGTTATTAATACCAATAATCTCAGCGTCGAGTGTTAATGCGCGGTGTACTTCTTCTTCGTTACTCACTTCGGTCAAAATTTCCATATTGAGCGATTTTGCCACCTTTGCAAGCGCGGAGTACTCATCATCATTAAGCACACTTAGCATCAGTAAAATTGCATCTCCACCGTGCAGGCGTGCTAAATACACTTGGTACTCATCAATGAAGAAATCTTTACAAATAAGCGGTTGATTCACCAATGAACGTACTTTAGTTAAGTAATCAAAACTGCCTTGAAAGTATTTCTCGTCAGTCAGTACACTAATGCACGCAGCGTAATGCTTGTAAGCACCGGTAATTTCATCAAGATTAAAATCATCACGAATAAGCCCTTTGGATGGCGAGGCTTTTTTACACTCTAAAATAAAGTTAGTGCCGGGTTTTGCTAGTTCGCCGTAAAAATCACGCTCGGTTGGTACCACCTCATCAATAAAGCTTTCAAGTGGCTTATTGGCTTTACGCGATCCAAGCTCAATGCGTTTATCGGCAACAATTTTTTCTAATACATTAGCCATGAGACACCTCGATAATGCGTGATAAATGTGAAAACGCTGCGCCACTTGCCAGGTGGTTTTGTACCGCCTGTGTTGCGTCTTTAAAGTTGCTGTAGTCGCCTTGCATTACAAGCACGGCTGCAACATTTGCGGCAATCGCTGCATTGTGCGCAGGCTTGCCTTCACCTTTTAAAATCGCAAGGCTTGCCGCCGCGTTATAATCAGGCTCGCCACCTTCAATATCTGATAGGGCATAGTTATCAAGGCCAAAATCTTGCGGTTGTAGAGTGTACTCAATAATTTCACCGTCTTTTAGCTCGGCAACCTGTGTTTCACCGTGTAGGGCAATTTCATCGGTACCTGCACCGTGGACCACCATAACCCGCTTACAGCCAAGTAGTTTAAGTGTTTGCGCCATCGGGCGAAGTAATTCAGGGGTATAAACCCCAAGCAGTTGATGGCTTGGTTTTGCAGGGTTTGCCAACGGCCCTAAAATATTAAATAAGGTGCGTGTTTTAAGTGCGGTACGCACTGGCATCGCGTATTTCACACCTGCATGGTAAAGCGGTGCAAATAAAAAGGTAAAATGGGTTTTTGCTAGGCAGTTTTCTGCTTGTGCCACACTCATATTAATATTGATGCCAAGGGCATTAAGTAAGTCAGACGAGCCCGATTTACTTGAAACACTGCGGTTGCCGTGTTTTACCATATTAACGCCCATGCTCGCGGCAACAATGGCAGCAGTAGTTGACACGTTAATTGAATTGGCACCATCACCACCGGTGCCACATGAATCAAAGCTTATGGCACTTGGGTTAGTAAATGTCACTGCATTATCGCGCATGGCTTTTGCAGCACCTGCAATTTCGTTGTCGGTTTCGCCTTTAATTTTAAGCGCGGTTAACGCTGCGGTAAGCTCGATTTCGCTAACTTGACCTGTCATTACAAGATTAAAAAACTCGCTGCTCTGTTCAAACGTTAAATCTTGTTGTTCGATTAAGAGATTAACAAGTGGTTGCATTATGCGCCCTCCACATTGGCTAAATAAGCTAGGCTTTGCTTTAACAGCTGTGAGCCATTTGGCGTTAAAATTGATTCTGGGTGAAACTGAAACCCAATTACTTTATCTTGCTCTTGAATAATTGCCATAGGAATTGTGTCGTAGCTGGCAATGACATCAAGGCTATCTGGTACTTCGGTTGCCATGAGTGAATGGTAACGCGCCACTGGTATTTGCGAATGTAAGCCACTAAATACTGCGTGCTCTTTAAGTTCTATAAGTGATGATTTGCCATGCACTGTTTCACCTGCGTGACCAACCACACCACCGTAACACTCCACAATTGCTTGGTGGCCTAAACAAATACCCAGCATAGGGTAGCGGCCTTTCGCTTTATTGATAAGCTCAATTAAATTGCCCGCTTGTTTTGGGGTGCCAGGGCCAGGTGAAAGTACTAATGTTACAGGGCAAGTTTCCTCAGCCATTTTGCTTAAAATGGTGTCGGCCGGAACATGGTTACGATAAACCACCAGTTCAAAGCCCAATTGCTCAAATTCATCCACCAAGTTGTAGCTAAACGAATCAAAATTATCGATAAAGTAAATTTTTGCCTGCGCCATTAGGCTTCTCCTTGGTAGATAGACTTAATTGCACGAATAACCGCTTGTGCTTTTTGGCGAGTTTCGTTTGCTTCTAGTTGTGGCACTGAGTCATAAACTACGCCTGCACCTGCTTGCACGTAAGCCATATTATCTTTAACAAAGGCACTACGAATAACAATGCAGCTGTCCATCGCACCATCACCAGTTAAATAACCCACAGCACCACCGTAGCTGCCACGGCGTTTACCTTCGGTAATACGCACCAGCTCGGCCGCTTTTACTTTTGGTGAGCCAACCAAGGTGCCCATATTCATACACGCTTGGTAGGCATGCAGTGCATCCAGCTCAGGTTTTAATTGACCTACCACGCGCGATACTAAATGCATCACTTGCGAGTAGCGGTCAACTTTTAATAATTCTTTTACGTAGCGCGAACCCGGTGTTGAAATGCGGGCAATGTCGTTACGCGCTAAATCAACTAGCATAATGTGCTCGGCGCGCTCTTTTTTATCATCGCGCAAATCTAGTTCAATTTTGCTATCAAGGTCAAAGTTAATGCTGCCATCAACATTTTTACCACGGGCACGCGTACCGGCAATTGGGTAGACCTCTACTTGATTGGTGCTTTGGCAATATTTAAGCGCAGATTCGGGTGATGCACCAAATAACACAAAGTTTTCATCTTTCATGTAAAACATGTAAGGGCTTGGGTTTTGTGTTTTAAGCTGATGATATGCTGCAAGTGAGTCAGCACATGGTAATGAAAAACAGCGAGACGGCACGACTTGGAAAATGTCGCCATCGACAATGTGTTTTTTAAGGGTTTCGACTTGTTGACAAAAGGTTGCGTCGTCAATATCAACACTTTCACTTACAGCGCCCGGAAAGGTTGGGGCATTATAAGCTGGTAAATCGTCACACAGCTTATTAAGTGCTTCAAGTTTTTGGCCTACTTCAAAACAGTTGGCGTGTGCGTCGGGACCGCTAAATACATTGCCAATAAGTTCTGTGGTATTTGCTTGATGGTCAATAACAATCAGTGTTTCTGCAAGATAAAAAACAAAATCAGGGGTTGTGTTATCGCCGTTTGGTACGTCTGGAAGTGACTCAAAGTTGGCAACCATATCGTAGGCAAAAGTGCCGCCTAAAAATACTGCAAAATGAGATTCTGTGGTGCTTTCAATATTATTGATACATTGTCTTAATGCGGTAAATGCATTGTCAGCCACTAAGCGACTCGCTTCATCCATCAAACTGGTATCGCGTTCAAACACAATGCTTAGGCTTGAATTTGCAAGTTCAACGTTGTGATCTTTAAAAAAGCCAGCTAAATGGGGTAGTAGCTGTTTGCCGTTATTGCTTTTTGCATCAAACGTTACCGTGTCACCATTACATTCAATACGAATAGCAGCATCGGCTAAAATTAAACTCTTTACATTATCTTTTGAATCAATTTCCGCTGATTCTAACAATAAGCTATTAAAGTTAGTCGGGTTGTTACATACCGCGCTGTAAAGTGCTAGTGGACTTTCAATGTAGTCCCGCGCCAGCGAAATGCTGGTAACTTTACCGACCTCGGTTGATATATGACTAAATATCACGCCTCATTCCTTATACAAAAAAGCCCGCTTAGAAGGCGGGCTGAATAATAGACAAACAAAATCCTCCCGCGTTAATTACAGGAACCACCACCATTGGATTAGTTGTTTGTTATTACTCATTATTCACCTCAAATTAGACATAAAAAAACCCGCACATTGTGCGGGTTTTAAGAATAGTTTAGATACAATTATTCCCACCCGCGATTACGAGTGCCACCACCATACTGTTTTGATTTGTGAAGTTACTAATTGCATTTAAACGATTCCTAAAATGTTTCAGCCATAGTAAACCCCAGATTGTATACATGAGTCAACACAAAACCGCCATTTTTTATAACTAATCGGATTTGTTAGTGTTTATTGGTTATAAGCAGTGTTTAAACAGTTATAAAATCAGGGTTTTAGTGGCTTTTTACCAAGCACAACCAGCAAAATTCCGATTAGAATAATAGCTCCAGAAATTGCTAGTCGTTCACTGATAGGCTCGGATAAAAATAAAAAGCCACCAATACCGGCAATAATAGGTACCGAGAGCTGCGATACAGCTGCTTGCACTGAGGTTAAGTGTTTTAGTGCAACATACCAAATGGCGTAACCAATACCTGATGTCACACTGCCAGCTATCACAGCGAGTAAAATCCCTGTGGTTGAGGCATTAGTTGAGTTGAGTGTCATCAAGCTTAGTAACGTTATAAAAGGTAAGGTGCGCATAAAATTAAAGGCGGTATCGGCAAGGGGATTAGATGAGTTTTTGCCAGCTAAGGTATAGCCCGCCCACGCCATACCCGAAATCATCATAAGCACAAAACCAGTCAGTGAAGGTGATGAAATATCAGGCAGCACCAAGTAGCTAAAACCAATAAACGCAATTAGCGCGCCGCACCATTCGATAGGATAAATTTTGGTACCTGAAAAAAAGGTATAAGCAAGCATGCTAAATTGCACCGATGAAAAGAGCACAAGTGCCCCAATAGCGGTTTCAAGTGAAATATAGGCATAGGAAAAGGTTATGGCGTAAATAAACAAATAAACGGCGCCAAGCCATGAACCTTTGCTCGCTGTTTGTTTATTTTTATGAAAAAGGGCGTAAAGAATAAAAAGCGTTATCGCACCTGAGAATAAACGAATTGAGGTGAAGCTTGCGGCGTCAATTTGCCCTTGCCCAAGGGCTATTCGGCAAAGAATAGAGTTTCCAGCAAAGGCGATAAGTGAAAGTAGGGTAATTAGCAGTATTTTCATAAATTAAAGCGGCACTGTTTATTATTAATCGAGTTTAAACAGATAAAGACCTTTATTCGCAAATATTAATTTCCCAAATGAAAGCAAACAAATCAGCAAGAGTAATTAGCCACTGAATTTGGTATGATTACACGCAATACAAACGAAAACCATATTTATGAAATTTGACCTACACAGCCATACGTATTATTCCGATGGCAAGCTATCCCCAGAAGACTTAGTTGAACGCGCCGTTGAAAAAGGCGTTGATATATTAGCGATTACCGATCACGATACCGTTAAGGCGCTGCCAATTGCACAGCAACATATCGACAAAAATGCGTTACCGCTGACACTTGTTAAGGGCATCGAGTTTTCAACTAAGTGGGAAAGCTTTGAAATTCATATTGTTGGTTTAAACATTGATGTTGAAAATAGCACTTTGGCATGCTTGATTGCTGAGCAAACAGGAAAACGCGCAACACGCGCAGAAAAAATGGCTGAAAAGCTCGAAAAACGCGGGTTTGAAAACGTATTAGAACAAGCAAAAGCGTTAGCCAACAAAGGCCAGCTTACCCGCGCTCATTTTGCTCAAGTAATTCAAGCGCAAGGGGCAGCAAACACTTTACAAGGGGTGTTTAAAAAATTTTTAGTGCGCGGTAAACCGGGATATGTAACCAGCGAATGGTGTGATGTTGCCACTGCCGTGAAGGCAATTAAAGCTGCAGGTGGTCAAGCGGTATTAGCACATCCAAGTCGTTATAAATTATCCAATAAATGGTTGCGCCGTTTGCTTGAAGAATTTAAACATGCTGGTGGCGATGGCATTGAAGTGGCGCTGCCACAACAAGCACCGAGTGATCGTCAGTTTTTAGCCCAGCTTGCTGAAGAATATCAGCTGCTTTCGTCGCAAGGTTCAGATTTTCATTTTGCAACCAACTGGTTAGAACTTGGAAAGAACTTATACTTACCTAAAGCCAGTGTGCCAATTTGGCAGGATTGGGCGATTGCCAAAGAACAAGAATTAAATTAAGGATATCCAATGAGTCAATTTTTTCATATTCATCCAGAAAACCCACAGGCGCGTTTAGTGCGTCAAGCGGTTGATATGATCCAGCAAGGCAAGGTAATTGTGTTTCCAACCGATTCAGGTTATGCAATCGGCTGTAGCATAGGTAATAAAAATGCAATGGAGCGTATTGCGCGTATTCGTGGTTTAGAAAAACACCATAACTTTACCCTTGTTTGCCGTGATTTATCGGAACTTGCCACTTACGCCCGTGTAGATAACAGTTTGTTTCGCTTAATTAAAAATAATACGCCAGGGCAATACACCTTTATTTTCAAAGGTACTAAAGAAGTGCCACGTCGCTTGCTTAATGAGAAAAAGAAAACCATTGGTATTCGCGTGCCTGATCACATTATTACTCAAGCGATTTTGGCGGAGTTGGGTGAGCCGTTAATGTCATGTTCGTTAATTTTACCGGGTGAACAATTTGCTGAGGCGGATCCAGAAGAAATTCGTTTTCAATTAGAAAAACAAGTGGATTTAATTATTCACGGTGGCTATTTGTCTGAGCAGCCAACCACTGTGGTAGATTTTTCGGAAGACACGGTAGAGATTATTCGTGTGGGTGCAGGCGACCCAGCACCATTTGAATAAGTATCCAGAGTTTAAACAGCGCCCATGAGCGAAATGCAGCAGCAAAAATTACCGCTTGGCTTTTTACATGGCAAAGCGGTAACTGATAAACCTGAAGATCTTTATATTCCGCCCGATGCACTTGAAGTGGCACTGGAAGCATTTGAAGGTCCGCTTGATTTATTGCTGTATCTAATTAAAAAGCACAAACTCGATATTCTTGATGTTTCGATTGCCAAAATCACTGGGCAATATATGCAATATGTTGAGATGATGAAAGAGTTTAAGTTAGAGCTTGCCGCTGAATACTTAGTGATGGCGGCGTTACTTGCTCAAATTAAATCTCGCTTATTATTACCGGTACATAAAGAGCTGGAAGAAGAGGAAGATGATCCTCGGGCACTGCTGATTAAGCGCTTACAAGAATACGAACAATTTAGAAAAGCAGCCGAAAACCTAGATGCGTTACCACGAGTAGAACGCGATATTTATATTGCCCATGCGCTGTTAGATGAAACACAGTCGCAAGGTGTTGAACTGCCTGACCTCTGTGTGAAAGAGTTATTGCTGGCACTTAGTGATGTAATGGCGCGAGCGCAAACGTTAACCCATCATCAAGTTAGTGCCGAAGTGCTTTCAACCCGAGCGCGAATGTCACATATTTTATCGCTTTTAACAGAAAATGATGGCTTTTTGCCATTCTCTCAGGCGTTTGAACACGTTGAAGGCAAAGCGGCTGTAGTGGTAAGTTTTATCGCCATTTTAGAGCTGGTGAAGGAAAGCTTGATTGTGGTTCAGCAAAGCGATATAAACTCGCTCATCTACCTTAAACTAAAATAAAAAACGAAATAGGTATTATGGCGAAGCGACTTTCTGATGAGCAGTTAATTGAATTGATTGAAGCGGCAATTTTTGTTGCGAATACGCCATTAACCAAAGACAAGCTGCGAGACACCGTATTAAGTGACTTCTCTATATCCCTAAAGCGTATTCAAAGCGCTATCGATGCCATTATGGCGCACTACGCGACGCGCGGTGTGCGGTTAGTAAAAGTGGGATCAGGTTATCGGTTTCAAGCATGCAGCAGTTTATCGCCGTGGCTTAATAAACTATGGCAAGAAAAAGCCCCTAAATATTCCCGTGCATTTTTAGAAACATTAAGTTTAATTGCGTATCGTCAGCCAATTACCCGTGGTGAAATAGAGCAAGTGCGCGGCGTTACCGTAAGCAGCCAAACTATTAAAACAATGCTAGAGCACAATTGGGTCAAAGTGGTTGGCTATAAAGAAGTACCGGGCAAACCGGCGCTTTATGGCACCACCAAACAATTCTTAGATCACTTCTCATTGTCTTCATTGAATGAATTACCGCCATTACCAGTAGCGCAAGACGAAAAAATCTCACAAATCCTCAGTGAGCCTGCGCAACTTGATTAGCTCTGTGCTAGAATAGCCAACAATTCCTAGCTGCGAAGTTACATGAGAAAATAATGAGCGAAAAGTTACAAAAAGTATTAGCACGTGCTGGTAAAGGTTCACGTCGTGAATGTGAAAAATTTATTGAATCGGGTCGTGTTAGTATTGATGGCAAAGTTGCCCGTTTAGGTGACCGTGTCGAGCCAACACAGCGTATCCGCCTTGACGGACATGTTGTTAAGGTTGAAGCGTCAAACGAACGTGTTTGTCGTATTTTAATGTACCACAAGCCTGAAGGTGAGCTGTGTACACGTAAAGATCCTGAAGGTCGTCGCACCGTATTTGACCGTTTACCACCGCTTGAAAATGATCGCTGGATTGCCATTGGCCGTTTAGATATCAACACATCAGGCTTACTACTGTTTACTAACGATGGTGAACTTGCGAACCGCTTAATGCACCCAAGTTATGAAGTGGAACGTGAATACGCAGTACGTGTATTCGGTGAAGTAACGGATCAAACGCTGAAAAATGTGACAAATGGCGTTGAGTTAGACGATGGCTTTGCTAAGTTCTTATCGGTAGTGCCACAAGGCGGAAGCGGTTTAAACAACTGGTTTAACGTTACCTTAACCGAAGGCCGTAACCGAGAAGTACGTCGTTTATGGCAATCACAGGAAGTGGAAGTATCACGCCTAATTCGTGTGCGCTATGGTGACTTATTACTAAATAAACGTTTACCGCAAGGTGGTTGGGAAGAGCTAAACCTAAAAGATGTGAACTACTTACGTCAAACGGTAGGAATGCGCCGCGAAACCGAAACAAAACTATCGGTAATGCCTGAGAAGCGTAAAGATCGCCGCGCTAAGATTAACAAAATCCGTAAAGCGGTTAAAAAGCATAATCAACGTGTGACGCCGGGCAATAAACGCCGTGCACCAAAAAAGTAATTCGGTACTTAACTGAATTGTAGATATAAAAAAAGCGCCAATTGGCGCTTTTTTTAATTAAGAATGTTTTTCTTAATTAAGCATTTTCTTTTAAGTAATCGATAACCACTTGGTGGTGATCTTTGGTTTTAAATTTATTAAAGAAATGTTCAATTGTACCATCTTGTCCAATAAGGAAAGACAAACGGTGAATGCCGTCATACTCTTTACCCATAAACTTTTTTAAACCCCACACACCAAATGCATCGGCAATGGCGTGGTCTTCGTCAGATAACAGCGGGAAGTTAAGCTCTTTTTTGGTTTCGAAGTTCTTAAGGCGTTTTACTGGATCTGGGCTAATGCCAACCGCAACGGTATTAAGCGCTGCAAGTTCCGCTTTATGATCGCGCAGATTTTCAGCTTGTACTGTACAGCCCGGTGTAGATGCTTTAGGGTAAAAATAAACAAGTACTTTGTTTTCTTTTAATAATTCTGCAAGTTCTACTGTGTCACCGTTTTGATCGGCAAGTGAGAATAGCGGTGCTTTATCGCCAGCTTGAAGCGTATTCATATTATAATTTCCTATCGAATCCGTTTTAAAATGTGTTCTACGTTAGACTTTGAAAAAATGATCTCAAGTTGATGTTTAAATTCAGCTTCATCCACGTCACGCGAGAAATTAATGTCAATTTCCGAGCGCATTACCACATCACCATCTTGTTCTACACTATCGGATTTAAGTGCTGCAATATTTACTTGGTAGTCAGCCATTAATTGCGTCACTTTGCTTAGTGTGCCCGGCGTATCAGGGCCGTGGTAGGTGAGTTTATAACCTGCTTTATACTGTTTTTCCTGATGTTGGCTGGTGCGTTTCATCATGGTTAATAAACCAAGCTCAACGCTTTTTGTCGGAATATTATATTCAACACGACTAATGGCAGAAATATCGCCTTCAAGCAACATTATAAAGGTGAATTCATTGCCTAAAATGGCAATGCGGCTATCAATAATATTGCAATTAGTTTCACTTACTAGCTTGGTAAGCTCACTCACTATGCCTGGGCGATCTTCACCGATGGCAGTAACAACAAGTTGATTTCCAGTGTTTAACGTCATTTTTAGTCTCAATGGGTTAATAACGTGGCCGCGAATTTTAGCAAATTTAAATGGGTTCAACCATGTAAATATATGATGTGGTGAAAATTATAGCGAATTGTTAAGAATAAACTAAAGATAGGGTGGTGGTTTCTTGTGTTTGGTCCTTAGTAAAAGTAACATAGGCGGCAATTTTGAGAATAATATTATGAACCAAACAGTGTGTGCTGCGTCAAATCAAGCAAATAATAAAGAGCACACCAAGGAGAAATTTGTGCAGTATTGGATCCGAAATTCATTGGTTGTCGCTATCTCAATGGCGATTACTGCTTGTTCTGTTTTCACCAATGATTCGCATCATAAACGCAATTACCGTGTTAATGATGAACTTAAAGTGCCAGGTAACCTGACAAAACCATACAAAGATCCTGCCTACGATCTTGACTCGGCACAATATACATCAGCTGAAGAAAGTGCGTTATATCTGGTAAAAGCACCGGCTCAAGTGCTTACTTTTGCACAAGGTTCATGGATTAACGAAGGTGATAAAGAGTCGCGCATTTTCTTCGATAAAAACGAAGGTATTCAAGATTTAGAAAGTTTTATTTGGCAAGCGATTGACGATTTATTCGTTGAGCGCCAAGTTACCACAGAAAATAAAGCTGACAATTTCGTAGTGACTAACTGGCATACAATTGAAGAACCAATTGATGTTTGGTGGTGGGAAGAAGAGCGCGAATTAAGCCGTCAAAAATTTAAGTTTATCGTTGAAACTGAAGAGCATAAACGTACCGCATCGGTAAAGGTTGAATTAGTTGATTTTGAATCGAAATACGACGAGTTGACAGCGGTACTGCAGCAGCGTTTAGAAGTGGCGGCGCTAAATGAATTTATTGGTCAGTTTGACTTTAACTACCGACAGTTAATGGTTGAATTAAACAAAGCTCGCGGCATTGTATCGTTGCAAATGGGTTTTGATGACAAAGGTAACGCGGCGTTTGTAACTGAGCAAAAAGCACGTGCTATTTTTGAGCGCTTCCCAAGCTTCTTAGAGCGCGTTGGTTTCAATATTGATGAAATCGAGCAATCTCGTAACTTAATTTTCGCCACGTACGAAACACCAGATGAAAGCGTTTGGGATTCAATTTGGGGTGATGACGTTCGTAAACTGCCACTTGAAGCAGGTCAGTATCAATTATTGGTTGCTGAAACGAAGACCGGTGGCACATCAATTACTTGGCTTGATGCTGAGGGTGAAACATTAGAGCCGGGCACGTTAAGCGATACACTACAAGTTATTTTAGCCATGCTAAAAGAGCGCGGTGTAACCGTTCAATAATTTATAAAATTGGATTAGCAAAAAAGAGCCCTCGGCTCTTTTTTGCTTTTAAACGATAGAAAAGTAGCGATTAAAATAGCAAATAAGTAAATGGTTATGCATTTTGTTGGCAAAGATATGCAAATCAATTTACCGCTATCACTTTAAAGGTAACAAGTATGAGTTTGGAAGCTAATCAATCGACTGCACCACGCAGTAATTTTGCGACCATAATGATTTTCCTTATTCCGTCATTAATAGGCGTGTTTTTATTTATGACACCGATTAACTATGGTGGCGAATTCACTATCCCCATAGCGATATTGGCTAAGGAATTAAAAGGCGCGTTAGCACACTCAATTACGCTTATTGTGACATCGGTAATTGTGTCAATGGCAGTAATATCGGGCTTAGCTACGCTATTTAAACCAAAGTTTTTAAAAGCGGGTAGCTTTGTTCGTCACTTACTGATTGTTAGCCCGATTTGGCTTGTGGCACGTACGTTAGGCGCTATTTTTGTGCTAATGGCGTACTTAAAAGTCGGTACGTTTTCGATTGGTGATACCAAAATTGAGATTCACTCAGACGCAGTTGGTGGCTTGGTACTGCACGAGTTGATGCCAATTCTATTTTCGGTATTTATTTTAGCTGGTTTATTACTGCCTTTATTGCTTAATTTCGGTTTGCTTGAATTAGTCGGTACGTTACTGACTAAAGTAATGCGTCCACTTTTTGGTGTACCGGGTCGCAGTGCCGTTAACTGTGTTGCCTCTTGGTTAGGTGACGGCAGTGTGG
This sequence comes from Pseudoalteromonas sp. XMcav1-K, assembly GCF_044005875.1. Classification (NCBI taxonomy): domain Bacteria; kingdom Pseudomonadati; phylum Pseudomonadota; class Gammaproteobacteria; order Alteromonadales; family Pseudoalteromonadaceae; genus Pseudoalteromonas; species Pseudoalteromonas sp. XMcav1-K. The sequence continues at coordinate 76,909 of NZ_JBIPJE010000028.1, forward strand.
GTATTTTAATGACTGCGAAGCAGTATGAAGAAAAACATTATACACAGCGTGAAGCGGCGATTATTGGTACAACTTTCTCGGCGGTTTCAATTACCTTTTGTTTGGTGGTTATTGGTCAAGTAAAATTGGCGCATTTATTTGCACCGTTTTACCTTACTGTTTGTATGGCGGGTATTGCCGCTGCACTGATTGTTCCGCGCTTGCCACCACTTAGATTCAAAAAAGACATATACATTGATGGTGAAGAAGTAAAAGGTAATCCAGAGGCATTACCTGAAGGGAAAACCTTGTTTAAACATTCACTTGATGTAGCACTTGATAAAGCACGTCATGCACAAACAATTAAAGAAACGCTTATTGATGGTTTAAAAAATGCCGTTGATATGGTGTTTGCGGTACTGCCAGTCGTTATGGCGATCGGTACGATTGCTCTTGTGATTGCTGAATATACGCCAGTATTTCAATGGTTAGGCACACCGTTTATTCCACTGTTTGAACTGATGCAAATTCCGGAAGCTGAAAAGGCTGCGCAAACTGTGGTTGTTGGCTTTGCCGACATGTTTATTCCATCAATTTTGGCGGCGCAAAATATTAACAGTGAACTGACGCGTTTTGTGGTTGCGGCAATGAGTGTAACCCAGTTGATTTACATGTCTGAAGTGGGTGCACTGTTACTAGGTAGCAAAATTCCAGTAAATATCTTTGAGTTATTTATGATTTTTATTTTACGTACATTAGTAACGCTACCGGTAATCGCCTTAATGGGACATTGGCTAGTAGGTTAATTTTCTTGATCTTTTTCGGCTCGCTGTTTTTCTTCTAATGAGCGGCGAGCTTTTTCTATCGGATCTTGATTAAAGTTTTTCATATCCATTTTTGCGGAATGCTTTAGTAAAGCGATATTGCTCCAAATCACGCCAAGCACAATTGCGATTATTAAGATTGTGGCCCAGATGCTCATAGATTTGCCTAAAAGTTGTGAATTTCTTTAATTTTAACCCAGTAAATGGAACTTAATAAGTTCTTTTTCATCAATTAAATAGTTGTTACTATTAGCGCGTTTCGCGTAATTACATTTTATTCTGGAGCACTGCGTTGTCACTTGAGCGAGTATTAGTTTGGCCTGAGGCTTATCCACTTTTATTAAAAGGTTTGTTAGAGCAAAATGGCGCATTTATTTTGGATGCCCTTGAAGCTTGGCCGAAATGCGAAGAGACCAAAGACGCGCAAGGGATCAGCACCAGCGTGCTACCACCACTGTATTATTTATTGTGGTTAAAGCCGGCAGAGCCATTTGAGCAATGTTTCTATCAGCATATATTTGAATACGATGATAATGCTCAGCAGTATATTGAATCGGCTATTGCGCATTTACATCTGCAACTCAACAGCAAAGAAGCAATAAGCGAACTCTTGTTATCACGAATCGACCAATACGCAGCGATTGGCAATCAGGTTGCAATGCAAAGTGAGCTAACACTTACCTCACTGTGTATGCACTTGCGTTTCTTTAAGTTGTTTCAGCAGTTTTTAAACCTCGGCATGCCGTTATCACACGACGATGTGTTAGCGATTTGGGCGGATGATGATTTTCGTGAAGTTGCCTTACCCTTTATTAAAAGTAATGTAACTGGCGATACCAATGTATTGGCAGAAGAAATCGCCGATAGATTGCGTCAAGGCGAAGACTTTTTTGATTTGTTGCTTGCACTCTCTGATGGCGAAGTTGATAACCGTTTGTTAGAGCGCGCGCTGCTATCTCATATTTCACAGCCTGATGCTAAACAAAGCTTATGTATGCGATTTATCGAGCAGGGGGCAAAAGGGCAGATCACTGATGAAGATGGTTTAACTGCCTTAATTTGGTCAGCTAAGCAAGGCTTTGCAAATGTATTTGATGCTTTGCTAAGCAAAGAACGTGCAAGTGAATGCGACTTAAAAGGTAATAACTTGCTGCATTTTGCGGTGCGAGCTCGCAGTTTGGATATTATTAGTAAAGCGCTTAACGGTGGCGTAAATTATCATCAAAAAGACAGCGATGGCCTTACACCATATCGCTTAGCGGTTGAACTAGAGCTGCCTGAAGTGATAAAGCACTTCGAACACAAGTTTGGTATTAAAGAATTGAGTGAAGAAGGGCAATTAAAACTGATCCAGCATGTGCATTTGTTACATGCATTAGTGTGTTTTATTTTGCCGTTACAGATTTTTCTGATTTTTTCAGACTCAATTACTATTAAAACAGAAATCAGCATTGCGACAACGCTAGTGTCACTTGGTGCATTTGCTTTTGCCTTGTCATTAAAGCGCAGCAATTTATACCCAAATATTAAGCACCCGTTTGCACTGACGCTCATTCGCATATTGTCGCCAATATCACTCATATTAGCGTTATTACTGTTATTGGTGATCTTAACAACTGTGCTCAGCTAAGCTGTTTTTAATAATTATTAAAGGCCACTTATACAGTGGCCTTTTTTGTTTGTGGTAAAAGCTTTATAAAAAGCCGTTAGGTCAAAACGAAATGTTATTAGCCTTTCTGATCGATATTTGAAATAATGTTATAAGATATTCCATAAAGTAATAAAGCCGTAACCATGAGCCAATCTTTAATTTATTTAGACGCCAATGCAACAACACCGGTTTACAGTGAAATCGCTCAGGACGTGATGCACTGTATGGAAGTGGAGTTTGGTAACCCGTCGTCATCTCACATTACCGGGTTAAAAGCCAAGCGTTTAATGGAAGACACACGCCAATTAGGCAAACGATTAATTGGCGCTGAAAAGGGAAGGTTGCTATTTACCTCGGGTGCAACAGAGGGGATCCAAACGTCGGTTGTATCTGCATTGGTTGCTGCAAAAAATCACACCATCGAAAAGCCAGTATTGCTTTATGGTGCAACAGAGCACAAAGCCGTGCCAAATACGCTAAAGCATTGGAATGAGTTACTTGAAATTAACGCTGAAATATTAGCAATTCCAGTTGATAAAAAAGGCTTGCTCGATCATCAGTTTATTGCAGAGCACAGCAAAAATGCTCTGCTAATTTGTACCATGATAGTAAACAATGAAACAGGTGCAACACAAGACATCGCAACATTAGATAAAGTGATCCGTGATAACAATCCAAATGTGTTTTGGATGGTGGATTGTGTACAAGGTTTAGGTAAACAAAAATTGAATCTTGACCAAACAAGCATCAATTATGCGCCGTTTTCTGGTCACAAGCTGTATGCACCTAAAGGTATTGGCTTTTTATATTTAAGTGAAGATGCGCCACTGACACCTTTTATTGCAGGTGGTGGGCAAGAAAGTGGCGCGCGTTCAGGTACCGAGAATTTGCCAGGCATAGCAGGTTTAAAAAAGTTATTTGAATTAATGCAAAGGGGCGAAGCAAGCCCGTTTAAATCGGCAGATGTGTTGGCGAGTTACCGTGATAAGTTAGCAAACGCATTGTCACATACATTTGAAGAAATCGTTTTTAATAACGACTTTTCAGTATCGGTTCCAACCACAATTAACTTTAGTGTTGCTAACATTGCAGGCAGCGAAGTAATGAATTTATTTGATGCTGCTGGCATTCGAGTGAGTGCAGGCTCTGCTTGTAGTTCAGGTGCTGCGAGTAGCTTTGTACTCGATGCGATGAATCTAGCGCCATGGCAAAGTGAGAACGCAATTCGCCTATCGTTTGGCCCAATGGCAAGTGAAGATGAAATTAACAGTGCGTGTGAGCGCATTATGGCGCTTAAAGATAAGCTCGCAAATGCATGTATGTTAACGAGTTATACCAAAGAAACACCGTGTGCGGTTGGTATTAACCAATATGTGGTCGATGGCGATATTATGTACCTTATTGTCAACCAATCACTTGATACTTTACTAATTAACCCTATCTTTTCTGAGATAAACAAGGTTAAACGTTTAGCAACTAAGCAAGGGTTGAAGATCACCCATATTATTAGCGATAAATCTGACTACGTAGACGTATTTTTAGACAGTCAATTCGTTGATTTAGCAACAGATAAAGTAATGCCTGAGTTTAATGTTGAACTGTGTGATCGCGCAGTTCTATTTACTCATCAAGGTAGTCAGTTAAAGCTTGCATTAACATTAAACGCACCTAACGCCGTTACTGAAATAAACAGTACAGAGCTTAAAGCACAATTAGCCGCTAATAAATTGGATGGCATCATTGATATTCGCGAGCATTATGAACATCAAGAAGGTGAGCTGAGTGACTATTTAAAGGTCCCACGCGATATGGTGACGAATATTCCAAGTCACCGTTTGCTAAATGAGTTTGCTTCAGGACAGCTGGTAAAAGACAAACATTATGTGTTGGTGTGTCGCAGTGGTCGTCGCTCTAAAGCCTGTTGTGAGCTACTTACTAGCCTTAACTTTACTAAGTTAAATAATCTCTCTGGTGGCGTTGCCTTTATTTAGCAGTGGATAACAGCACGAATAGAATTCACTTACATAGCAGGTCATCCTAGCGGGTTAAGTTTAATGCTAACAGTGTTTGAATTTATCAATGTAGAGCAACCGCATAAGAAAAGTTTTGCTCCGTGATGATTTATTTATCAGCACAAACTCTGACTACATTCTTAACAGAATTGGTATAAAAAAAGCAGCTTAAAGCTGCTTTTTTTATAATTTAAATGGATTGTCGTTACAGCGCATTACCGGTTGAATCCCTCACAACTAATTCAGGTGTAAAACAAATTGCCATTTTTTCTTCTTTAATTTTAGTTGGACGGCTGTTTGCAAATAGTAGCTTCGCTGCTTGCGTAGCAATATCTTGGTTAGACTGATGAGCCGTTGTTAATTTTGGCCATGTTTGTTTTGAGAAGGGTGAATCCTCAAATCCAGTAATAGACAGTTGCTCAGGAATCTTAATATCCATCAAACGCGACGCGAATAATGCACCCGCCGCGATTTCATCGTTACAGGCAAAAATAGCGGTGACTTTTTCGTTATTCGCCATCAGTGCTTTAGCGCCTTCAACACCGGATTCAAACGAGTACTTACCCGGAAATATCAACGCATCGTTTAGCGTAATATTATGAGCAGACAATGCGGCTTTGTAGCCCGCTAAGCGCTCAAGTGTTGATTTGTGTTCTTCTTCACCGGTAATAAATGCAATGTGCTTGTGGCCGAGCGAAATTAAATGCTCGGTAATTTGATATGCAGCATCGTGGTCATTTACGAAAATGGCGTTAGGCTTACTTTCTTTTTCGCTTGGTTCGCGGCCCGATAATATGCGCACATAGTTAATGCCGATAGAATCAAGTAAATCTGTAACATCTTGACGCTCAGACAGCGGTGGCGTTAATACTAATCCCGATAAACGCGAGCGCTCGATCATGGTTTGAATTTCTTCTAGCACATGTTCGTCGGTACTGCTGCAGGGGTGAATAAGTAGTTCGTAACCTTCTTCTTTACAGCGAGATAAAATACCATTTTGCATATCAATGACATAATAAGCATTCGGGTTGCTATAAACGAAGCCGATAGCAAATGACTTGGTGCCTGCTAAACTACGCGCCGCTAAGTTCGGCTTGTAGTTTAATTCTTTAACAGCTGCCATAACCTTATCGGAGGTTTTTTTTCTAACAGAAGGCTCGTTGTTCATAACACGAGATACTGTTTTCATTGATACGCCGGCTAGGCGTGCAACATCATTTATGGTGACTTTCATATTGTTATTATATCTTTTGCTGATGAGCTTTGCGTAAAGCATGGGGTTAATAACACACAACGTATTATTCTAACTGTTTTTTTTTCAAGTCTGTAGCTATGTTTCATAATTTATACAATTAATATGACGTGATACCGGTGTCAAAAAGTTTAAATTGCCAATTGACAGCGTTGTCATTTTTACTTATTGTTAATCTAGACATTTTAATAAGTAGTAACTTTAGCAAGTGTTTAGCGAGTTTCAAGTTGCAAACACATGCTTAGGGTAAAGAGAGTTAGGTAGAGTATGAGTAGTCGTTCTTCTTTAGCAAGTTGGCAAACACTGGCAGGCCTTGCAAGTGATATAAAGCAACAGCACTTAGTTGATTTATTTGCTAATGATGCACAAAGATTTGAGCGTTTTTCCACGCAAATCGATGGCGTTTTCTTTGATTACTCAAAAAACCTGATCACTCAAGATGTTAAAAATGCGTTATTAGCACTCGCCAATGATGTTGATTTGGCATCATGGCGCGACAAAATGTTTTCTGGTGAAAAAATTAATATTACCGAAAACCGCGCTGTGCTGCATACTGCCTTGCGTAAACGCAATAATCAGGCGGTGTATGTTGACGGCGAAAATGTGGTTGATGCCGTTAACGTAGAATTAAATAAAATCAGTGCATTTACCGAAAAAGTGCGTAGTGGCGCTTGGTTAGGTTACACAGGTAAGCGCATTACTGATGTGGTGAGCATCGGTGTTGGCGGTTCAAACCTTGGTCCGCAAATGGCAACAGAAGCGCTTGCTGCATACGCAGATGAGACGCTTAAAGTGCATTATGCATCAAACGCCGATGGCATGCAGATAGCAAATGTACTAAGCAAAGTGAATGCGGAAACCACGCTATTTATTATCTCAAGTAAAACCTTTACCACATCAGAAACCATGGCAAACGCGAAAACTGCTGTTGCATGGTTGAAACAGGCTGCTGGTAATGACGATGCGGTTGCAAAGCATTTTGCTGCAGTGAGCACCAATTTAGAAAAAACGTCAGAATTCGGTATTAATCCAGATAACGTATTTACCATGTGGGACTGGGTTGGCGGTCGTTTTTCAATGTGGTCAGCAATTGGTTTACCTATCGCTTTGTATCTTGGTTTTGATGCGTTTGTTGAATTACTTGAAGGTGCATTTGAAGTTGATCAGCACTTTGTAGAAACAAACTTTGAAAATAATATTCCTGTGCTTATGGCGCTTTTAAGTGTGTGGAATACTAGCTTTTTGGATGCACGAGCGCAGGCTATTTTACCTTACGACCAAAGCATGCATATGTTACCGGCATACCTGCAACAAGCTGAGATGGAAAGTAACGGCAAGTCAGTCACGTTTGATGGCAAAGCAATTGATTATACGAGTGTACCACTTATTTGGGGTATGACAGGGATCAATGGTCAACACGCGTTTTACCAATATTTACACCAAGGTACGACGATTGTGCCGGCCGATTTTATTGGTTCAATAAAGCCTGTGCATGAGGTGAACAATCATCATGAAATTTTAATGGCAAACTTTTTTGCGCAAACTGAAGCCATGATGGCAGGCGTTAGCAAAGCGCAAGTTGAAAAAGAATTAGCAAGCAAAGGCTTAAGCGAAGCGCGTATTGCTGAACTGGTTGAGCATAAAGTACATCAAGGCAATCGTCCTACCACATCAATTTTACTTGATACCATTGATGCGAAGCATTTAGGCCGTTTAATTGCACTTTATGAACATAAGATTTTCTGTCAGGGCATTATTTTAGAAATTTGTTCATTCGACCAATGGGGCGTGGAATTGGGCAAAGGCTTAGCAAATGCCATTCAAAAAGAATTAGAGACAGATGAAACGCTGGCACACGATAGCTCAACAGCGGGCTTAATTGCACTGTATAAAAATAAGCGAAAAAATTAAAAAGCGGTCAAATGTCAGGGTTAAGTGATTGGCATTAGCTTAGACTGCGCGGTTTTCAAAATGCCTTAGGCTGTTTTTAAACTGCAACAAATACCTTTGAACGGGTAGCACTGAGTTATTTGGAACGTCAATTGGTGAGAGAGTTGACGCTTCCAAACACTCTTATTTACCGGTTCAAATAGCAACTTGGCAAATGCAAGTTGAACGTAATCAAATAGTAAAAAATACCTTTGAACGGGTAGCGCTGAGTGATTTGGAGCGTCAATTGGTGAGAGAGTTGACGCCTCCAAAGCTCATATCCGTTTATAAAGCGAACTGAGTAGCGCTGAGTATTCAGGGGTAACAGTGGGTGAGAGCATTGTTACTCCTGAAAACTCTTTTCTTCATAGCCCCATTTGCGTGAGCAGTTACATACGAATTCAATATAAATTAGCAATCATAAATAGCTTACCCAAGCGCTATTTAGTGCTAACATAACGAACTAAAAACACATTCTATATTGTACTTAACAACAAGTTACTAAAACGAAGAGAACAATTATGCTAAACCCATTTGATATCGTTATTTTTGGTGGTGGTGGTGATTTATCACTGCGTAAACTGCTGCCTGCAATGTACCGTGCCTATCAAGAAGGAAACCTGCCGGAAGGGACGCGAATTCTGCCAACCGTTAGGGCATTAGCAAATGAACAAGAATTTGTTGATAAAGTACAAAGCAGCCTTAAGTCGTTTTTAGGTAAAGGCGAATATAACGCGAAAGACTGGAAAGCGTTTTCTACGTTTTTAAAACCAATTGTTGTTAATGTCACTGAGCAAGATGATAACTGGTTACGCTTAAAAGAAATTTTAGAGTCAGACGAACAAGACAAAGCGCGCGTTTTCTATTACTCATTACCGCCTGCAGTATACGGTCGTTGTAGCGAACTTTTATCTGATAATCAGCTGATTACTAAATCAACACGTGTCGTGGTGGAAAAACCAATTGGTTACTGTGGCGCGTCAGCAGAAGAAATTAACGCGAAAATCGCAGAATACTTTAAAGAAAGCCAAATTTATCGTATCGATCATTATCTGGGTAAAGAGACAGTTCAAAACTTAATGGCACTGCGTTTTTCAAATGTGATGTTTGAGAATATGTGGGATGCAAAATCGATTGATAATATTCAGATCAGTATTTCTGAAACTGTTGGCCTAGAAAGCCGAGCGGGCTTTTACGACAAAGCCGGTGCGCTGCGCGACATGGTGCAAAACCACTTGTTACAACTACTGTGCCTTGTAGCGATGGAATCACCAAATAAGCTAACGGCTAAAAGCATTCGCACGGAAAAATTAAAAGTACTTGAAGCTTTGCGTCCACTTGTAGGTGATGACGTTGAAGCAAACACCGTACGTGGTCAATACGTACCGGGCCAACTTGACGGCAAATTGGTACCTGGCTATTTAGAAGAACTTGGCGAAAACAGCGAGACCGAAACCTTTGTAGCGATCCGCGCACACATTGAAAACTGGCGTTGGGCTGGCGTACCATTCTACCTAAGAACCGGTAAACGCATGAAGCAGCGTTGTGCCGAGATTATCGTAGAATACAAAAATGTATCACACAACGTGTATGACGAAACGGTTGGCGGCATTGAACCAAACCGATTAGTGATCCGCTTACAGCCGGAAGAAAGCATTCAGTTAACGCTAATGTCTAAGCGTTTAGATAATTTAGAAATGCAACTTGAACCAGTAACGCTTGACTTAGATTTGTCTAAAAACTACGAAAATGGCTTCCATTCAGATGCATACAAGCGCTTAATGCTTGATGCCGCGGCAGGTAATGCATCACTATTTATTCACCGTGACGAAGTACGTCAAGCATGGGCGTGGATTGATCCAATTATTGAACAGTGGCAAACAGCGGGTATGCCAGCACTTTATCGTGCAGGTACGTGGGGGCCAGAAGATGCAGACGAGCTACTCGCTGAAAATAATCACGCATGGTACAACGCAGGGAATAACAAATAATGTCAGCCAATATTATTGAAAAATTTTTCGATTCAAAAGGTGCCTATAACGCTGAATTAGGTGAAGATCTTGCTAAGTGTTTAGCACAAGGTATTGAACAAGATGGTCGTGCTGTACTAATGGTATCAGGTGGTTCGTCACCGGCGCCAGCATATCGCTATTTAAGTGGTCTTGAGTTAGCGTGGGATAAAATCGACGTAGCTATGGTTGATGAACGTTGGGTTGAGCAAAGCCATGATAAAAGTAATGAAGCGTTTATTAAATCAACGCTATTACAAGATAAAGCTGCAGCTGCTAACTTTGTAACCATGAAAAACTCAGCGGACAGTGCGCAACTTGGTCAAGTTGAGTGTCAAAACGCATATGCGGCACTTAAACAAAATTTTGATGTGACGATTCTAGGTATGGGACCAGATGGTCATACCGCATCACTTTTCCCGCATGCTCAAGGCCTTGATAATGCGTTAACAACTTCTGATTTAGTCGCGGCAATTGATGCAATTAAGAGTGATGTAACTGGTGATATTACTGAGCGCATGACATTAACGCGTGCTGCTATTCTACAATCGAAAGTGATTAAGCTTTTGATCAGCGGTGAAGAAAAACTGGCAGTTTATAAAGAAGCTAAAGCTGGCGGAGAGGTTGCAGATATGCCACTTCGCGCTATTTTACAGCAAACAAAGGTACCGGTAGAAGTGTACTGGACAGCTTAATGTTCGACTAAAATAGATTAAAAAGCCCAACTCAAGTTGGGCTTTTTTTATTTAGAAAGCTTGACGCTTCAAGATAGTTCCGCGATGATCTATGGCAATTTTATAAGGCGTTTGAGAGACACCATAACGTTTAAAAATCACATTTTCGCTGTCCCAAATTACCGGCATTTGTAATTGATGGGTTTCAATAAATTTACGTACATGGGCTTCGTTAACGTAGTAGCCACTGATCACAGCCAGATACAATTTACCTGGTTTAAGTTGATTTTCAGCTAATTGCTTTAGGCTTGACTCACAATTTGGAAAGTGTGGCATTGGACACAAACTATCAAGAAATACCAACTCAAGCGTATTACTGGGTTTGAGCATTTTTATGGTATTGCCTAACGATACCGTTTTCCCCGATAAACTTTCACGAACAAAATCTGAAAATTGTTCACCAACGGCAATATGATTTACCGGCGGTTGTTTTTTAAAGCGTGGTGAAGACGCTTTTTCTAATAATTTGCTTTTATAGTGTGCAAACTGGGCTTGTGAAATTTGTTGGTTTAATTTTAGATATGCCAATAGCGCAGCATCATCACCTTTAAACAAAACTCTGCCATCGTGCTCAATAATATGAAACGGTGTTTGCCAAACGTCATATTGCCGCATTAACTTAAACCCTTTATCGATCTCAATGGATGCAAATTGCGGGTAGTAGCTTTTAAATTCAGCTATTTGAGTGGGTGTTACATTGAGATCTTGTTGTTTATAGCTGACGCTATAGCTTTGTTGATTTAGCCAGTCAATAAACACGGAATTTGCGCCATCATAATGTGCCCAAATATCCATAAACACTGTGTGTTTAATTGGTTCTTGTGTTTTTGTATACGCAGGATTAGCAAAAAATAGTAAGCCTAAAGTAACAACTAGGATGTGCAATGCTTTAAATTGATTAAACATAGGTACTATTCCTTTTCTGGTAACGCAGCGATATAGGCGTCAATTTTGTCTGAGTGTAAAAAGCTCGTTAGCGCAACCTTGCCGCTTTGGTCGATTAAAATATGATAAGGCGTACCTAATACGCCAAAGTTTTGCGTGATTTCGCCGTTTGTATCAAACACTGTATCTATCGACAGATTATTGCGATTAAAGTAGGCGTTAATATTGTCAATTGAGTCATTAATGCCAACGTTTACCGTAATGATGGCGATTTTGTCGCTGTGGTTTTTATTTAACTCTGCTAAATGTGGCATTTCAGCTTGGCAATATTGGCACCATGTTGCCCAAAACTTAAGGTAAACGGGTTTTTCCTTTAGTAATTCGTTTAAATTAATAGCCTCGCCTTTTAGAGTATGGCTAACTAAATTAGGTGCTTTGTCGCCAACCTTAAGCGGTGATGCAAACAAAGGGGTGGCAAGAGTAAGTAACACAAAAGCCAGTATATTTTTCATATTAATATCCTTAAAACGTGATTTGAAAATAGAAATAAAGGGCCACGCCAATCAGCAAGGCCGCCAATATGTATTTGAAGCCGTTAAGCCAAGGGCCGCTTTTTGGCAGCGAGTTCAAAACGTTGGAAAAAATGCCTGCAATGAACAGTAAGGCACTTAATCCAAGTGCAAATGCGAACAAATAAATAGGGCCAACGAGTGGTGCTTGCTCAGTTGAAACATACATCAGTAACATACCAAGTACCGGCGACGTGCAGGGCGCCATTACTAAGCCGGATAACGCACCACTAACAAATACATTGAGTGGCGCATATGAACTGAATGAACTTTTGGCGACAGAAAGCTGCGGCATGTTTATCCAGCCAAGCATCCATGCAGCCATGACTAAGCAAAAACTACCCGCAATAAATAACATTGCAGGGTGGGTGGCGACACTGCCAAACAAATATCCCAGCTTGGCGGCAAAATAACCTAATAAACTGTAGCTAAGTGCAAGACCTAACACATATAAACAGGTATATGCTGTTGACTGGTAAACATTGTTTGCATGCTGGCGTATCACTGCAACGGTAATTGGCAGCATTGGGTAAACACAGGGTGTTAGGCTGGTTAATACGCCTGTTACAAATATTACCAGCACCACATACAGCGAAGCTTTATCGCTGACGAGGGCTTCTTGAATAAACATTTCCATACTGAGCTCGCTTTAAAAATTGGCTTGCATCAGTGTTGCTGTTATTTGCCCCAAACCCTATTAAATCGATATAAAATCCATCTAAAATAAATATATTTATATATTTTTCAATGTATTAAGTTCTAGCTTGGCGTTTGTTAAAGGTTTTGTTTTGCTGTGCTTTGATTTATTATTTAGGCCTATTTTGATTTGTGGATGGATGCGCTGTTGTTTCGTTTTAGTGATTATGAATTTGAACCAGAAACAGGTTACCTAACGCGGCTGAACGATGCCCAAACTCAGCAGCCGGTGTTACTGCGAAACAAGGTTGCTAATTTACTGACCTATTTTTTGCAGCACCCAAATGAACTAATAGCGAAAGAAACCCTACTTACACATTTATGGCAGCATGGTGACTATCGCGAATCAGCATTAACGCAAAGTATTCGTGAGTTACGTTTGGCCCTAAACGATGATGCTAAATCGCCGCACTACATTAAAACAATTCCACAACGTGGTTATCAGTGGATTTGCCCAATAACACGTGACGTAAATCAGGCAGAATCAAAGCATTCTGAACAACCACCAGCAAAAGAAATACAGACAGAAAACACGTTAAATAAATCCCTAGGTTTATGGATTGTTGTGGGCGTTTTAATGTTAGCCGGGTTAATATTGGCTATTGGAATTTGGCAACTTAATAGCGGTAATGTTGCTAACCATAGCGAACAACAAAACCAAGTTACATCGCGTTTACGAGTAATGGTGCTGCCGTTTATTAACGATACACAGCAGCCAAGCATGGCATGGCTTGAACATGGCCTGTCAGATATGTTGGCGGTTGATTTAAAGCGCTCTCAACGGGTTGATGTGATTTCGCCCTCTGAGGCACATTTATCGTTGTTGAAAAATGAGTTACCGTGGCCCGCAATGCCAGTACAAATACGTAACTTACTCGATAAGCTTGAGGCAAATGTCGCTATTTTCGCAAGTGTGCGCATGCATCAGCAAAAACAAGTTATCGACTTTCAGGCAATCTATTCTGATGGACGCATCAAACAGGGTAGTTTGAGCTATGACGAGTTAGCGTCGCATATTGAAGTTATCTCGCAGCAGATCCTAGCAATGATAAACGTTCATAAACACAATAATAAAAAAGCGCTTCCTGATATTTCCGCAATGGCGATCGCTCAAGGCATGCAAGCATTGCAAACCACGGGTGCTGCAGAGGCGATTAAATATTTTCAAGCAGCAAACACCATATCGCAAACAAATTGGGCAAGCGCTTATTTGGCAAGAAGTTATATTGCTGTGGGAAAATGGTCACAGGCTCGCATCGAATTTAGTAAAATTGGGCAAAACGACCTAAAATACGACCCACTACTTAATGCCTTTATCGCGTATTGGCAGGCAATTATCGCGATACGTCAAGGTAGTAGTAATCAACAGGCTTTGATTGAGAAAAGTATTCACGCCAGTATCAACAGCCAAGACCCACAATTAATCGCTGAGAGTTATCGTTTACAAGCATCATTGGCTTGGCAAGCAATGAAATGGCAGCAACATGATGAATTACTAAAAAAAGCAGCGAAGTTAACTGATGAGTATACTGAGTTAGCCGCGACGGCAGATTCACTATTTTATTTGGGCCAACCAAATAATGTGGGACTAGAAAAAAGCCCGTATAACGATTTAGCCAAAAATAAAGAGCGACTTACCAAGGCGCTGAGTTTTTACCAAACCCTCGGCAATCAAGAAAAAATCGCCGCAACGCAACTGGCTATTGCGCAAAATTATTATTTTGACCAAGAAAAGCGTGAAATCGCTTTGCAAGATGCGTTAGCGCACTTTACCGAGCTTAACTTACCGTATGAGTTAGCAATGGCAGAACTTTATGCGGGTTTTTATCATATGCAATTGCACCAAGGACAACTTGCTGAGCAGTATTTTAAGCAAGCAAAGCATGGGTTTGAAAAGCTGGGTGCCAAATCGGCGTTGCTGTGGGCTGATTTTTATATAGCGTTTTCCTACCTCGACCAAGGACTAGATCAAAGTGAACTGGGCCGCCATGGACAAAACCCAGAAATGCTTAAGCGAGCGATTAATGCGTTTCAGACACTATTACCGAATACGCAATCGGATTTGATAAAAGCAAGCAGTTATGTATTTGTTGCATGGGCATACACCGACTTACACCAGTTTGATAAGGCCAAGCACGCACTTAAATTAGCGTTAACCCATTCTAGCGACCCTGCGTTAACCTTAACAAATGAATATGCGCGTTATTCGTTAATGTATATTTACCTGCTACAAGACCAAGCGCAAAAAGTACTGGAAATAGAGAAACGCCCTTGGCGTACAAGATTACAAGCGGTTTATGTCGCCAAAGCGTATGCTGCATTAGCGCAATATAATAAGGCGGCCAACACGCTTAATGAATTAAAAGAAGTAATGCCGGGGTATTTCACAACACAAGATAATGACCTGCTTGAAGCTTATCGCAGACAAAATAGGGCAGGCAGTATCATGCTCGAACAAACTCTGCCTAAAGCACATTCCGTTTATTGTGAAACAGATTGGTCGATTGATATCAGCAAACATGCTAACTAACAGCGCTCTAATCACTATCGTTTTACCAGTCATTTTGTGCCTTTATGCAAGCTGGGTGGTTATTGCTTGCTTTATGTAAAAGGGTTACAAATTCGCTGAATAACAAGGGCTGTTTTTCTTTACAGCCATTATTCAGCGTGTATTTATTGCGGTGCTTATGTTGCCTAGCGATCTAAGTGAATATAGAGCAAAGCTTGCATGCTCAGTTCACATCCCTTACCTGGATTTTGTTGACAATAATGATAAAAGTTTGAGTAATAGTACTGTTCGCCTGCGCTTGTTGGTTTTCTACTGTGTTATCGCTTATTTATGCTGACTAACCCCATTGCGTTCTCGGCATTGTTTGAATATCGTGAAAATAAGCATGAAAGCTTAATAGGCTTTCATGTATAAAACAGCTAACCCGCATCGCTGCCTTACATATCAATCACCGCCTTATCGGATTATGGAGCAGAATTCACTTTATCTGTGTAAACAACAATTCGATATGCGTGGCGTGGTTATTTTTTGACGATACGACAGGCTCGCTTAAGGTGACTCAAACGCTTACTTTGTAACCTAATGTGTTTTTAAAAAGATAATCATGGCTAATTTTACGAAAAGTTCGAAATATGACTAGACAAATGACACCGGTGTCTTTATTATTCTCATTAACAAATGACAGCGCTGTCATTATATCCCCTTGTAAGTAATGTGAATTAAGATTTGAGGGCTCCGCTTCTATCATTCTGCCCAGTGATAGGGGCCCTCAATTAGCTAACACAGAGTTAACCAACGTAACGTTAAGCAAGCGCTTTTTCAGGCAATGTAATAATTGCCTGACATTTTTCTAAAATCGCTCCAAGCACCTGATCCGACCTCCACCTGATTAAACTTTTCTTACAGATTAAGCTTTACAGATAATATTTGCCGTGTGTTATAGTAAAAAGGTCGCTAGCCCTCGTATTTAGCGGGTGTTATGAAAATTTATTATTGCAAATGTAAATAAATTGTTCTTATTTGTTATATATAAATGAACGCGATTGTTTAAAAAATGCAAAAATAATTGTAGCGATATTGTAATTTTACGTGTAAGGTTTGTTATCAGATGACAACGCTGTCATCTTCACTGGGCAGAAAGTGAATTAAACCAAAACAAAATGATTCAAGGGGAATCCTGTGTTAGCTAAAAATTTCAAAAAAAGCTTATTAGCAGTTAACATCGGTTTAGCAATGGGCGCTGGTTTTTCAGGCGTGGCTGTTGCAGCTGATTCAGAAGTACAAGCAAAAGAAGATGTGGAAGTAATTGAGGTACGTGGTATTCGTCGCTCACTTGCAGCATCGGTAAATACTAAACGTTTCGAAAACTCAGTTGTAGATGCGCTTACAGCTGAAGATATCGGTAAACTTCCAGATTCTGACGTAGGTCAGTCTTTAGCACGTATTCCGGGTATTTCTGTAAATAGAACATTCGGTCAAGGTAGTTCAGTTTCTATCCGTGGTACAGACCCACGTATGACACTAACAACGCTTAACGGCCAAAACGTAGCGTCAACTGGTTGGTATGACCAAATGAACATTGACCGTTCATTTAACTATTCAATGCTTCCACCTGAGCTTATCGGTGGCATGGAAGTTTATAAAACTTCTCAAGCGAATATTGTTGAAGGCGGTATTGGTGGTACGGTTATCGTTAAAACTCGTAAACCGCTTGACCTAGATGCAAACACTATTTTCGGCTCAGTTAAAGGCGAATATGGTTCAATCAATGAAAATGTAGCACCAGATGTATCAGCGTTATACAGCTGGAAAAATGATGCTGAAACTTTTGGTGTTTTAGTATCAGGCGCTTACGTTGACCGTGAATATCTTCGTCGTGGTACAGAAGCAGATTTAGATTGGGGTGGACGTTCGTCTATTCAGCCTTCAAGCTTCCTACAAGAGCAAGAGCGTACGGCATTAAACGTAGCACTACAGTATCGTCCAACTGATAACCTTGAGTTCGGCGCATCAGTTATGATGCTAGAACTAGGTGCAGACAGCATCGGTGCAAACATGTACATCGAAACTGATACAGATTGGGGTGACGGTGAGTCAGTTTGTCAATCTAAAAACTCAGCTGGCGTTTGTACATACAGTGATACTCCTGAAAATGCAGCTTCTCGCGTATTCTTCCAAAACTGGGCTCGTCAAGGTGAAATGACATCTGACACAATCGAGTTAAATGCTAAATACGAAGGCGATAACTACACAGTAAAAGCAGTGGCTGGTAGCACGAAAGCTGACGGTGGTACTCAAATGAGTGCAAACTTTGGCTACGGTTGGTGGGGCGATCGTTTTGGCGAAGTTAAATGGGCTGGTGTAGTAGACGCGACAGGCAAAAAAGTTGACATCGATGGCCGTGACATGGGCTTCACTGTAGATCAACTTGATACTACAGTTGGTACATCTCAGTGGACTGGTATTAAAGGTCCTAACTCAGATGAAGAAGTTTATGCGCAGGTTGATTTAGACCTTGATGTAGATCTAGGTGCAATTAATAAGTTCAAAACGGGTATTCGTTACACGCAACACGAATTCGAGCGCTTCCAGTACAGTGCAGTATATGGCGACGGTGCAAATGTATTTAATACAAGCGATTTATACAGTGGCACTATGGAATTAGGTTCAGAAGGTTGGACGATTCCAAAAGCAAACCTAGACGCGATGATCAATTCAACGGTATCGTTAGTGGATGAGTTTGTATACTCACGTCCAGGTTACGGCAAAATTGAAGAAGATAACCTTTCTGCATACGCAATGTTTGAGTTCCAAAGTGACGGCTTACGCGGTAACTTCGGTGTTCGTTACATTTCAACAGACGTAACGTCTAAAGGTCATTACATTGATAACTCACCGGCAGACAAATTAGGTACTAATGCGGGTTGGAGTACGGGTCTTACTTCGGCTGAAGGTGATTACAGTGACTTCTTACCGAGCATCAATATTGCGTATGACCTATCAGAAGATATGATTTTACGTTTTGCTGCGTCACAAGCGATTACACGTCCTAACTATGACGCGCTATTCTTAGCAAGCCTTGACGGATACCCAGATGACCGTCGCGGTAACGAAAACATCACATACGGTAACCCTGCACTTGAGCCGATGAAAGCGTCTCAAGCTGATATCAGCTTAGAATACTACTATGGTGACAGTAACTTATTTGCAGTGACTTTCTTTATGAAAGACATTAGCAACTTTATCGTAGGTACAACTGAAGACAATGTTGCTATCGGTGTAATTAACAACGATTTAGAAACGCCAGCTGATAGCTGGATCGTTAATAACTTCGTTAACGCGGGTGGCGGTACAATTGACGGTATCGAATTCCAACTTAACCATGCATTTGGCAATGGTTTTGGTGTGAACGCTAACTACACGTACTCAGATGCTGAAGCGCCTAAAGAAGTATACACAGATCAGCTAAGCGTTTTCTCTGAGTCGTCTAAGCACACGGGTAACTTAGTTGGTTACTGGGAAAATGAGACGTTCTCTGCGCGTGCGGCATACAACTACCGTTCAGAATATATGATCCGTGAATACGGCGCATATTATGGTAACCGTATGCACGATGATTACGGTTCGCTAGACCTATCATTCGGTTGGAATGCAACGGATAACATCGCAGTACGTTTAGAAATTGTAAACTTAACTGCTGAAGATGATATCCAATATGGTGCAGCATCAGGTACAGATTCTAATGTACAAGTTAAGCCTTCACTTAAAGATGGCTTCCCAGTATGGTCATTCGAAGGTGAAACAACTTATAAACTTGGTGTGAACTTCACGTTCTAATTCATGTTTTAATAAAAACCCAGTATTGTTACTGGGTTTTTTTCGTTTTGGAGCACAAAAATGATAAAAAAAGTCGCTATTCTAGGTGGGGGCACTGCCGGCTGGTTAGCTGCAAATCATTTAGGGCATGCGCTTTCAGCAACTGATATCGAAGTTACACTTATCGAGTCAGAAGACGTACCGTCAATAGGTGTTGGCGAGGGCACCGTTCCGTTTATTAAAGATACACTGCAAAAGTTTGGTATTTGTGAAGTTGATTTATTACTCAATTGTGACGCAACGTTTAAGCAAGGCATAAAATTCACCAATTGGATGGATAAGACCCGTCACGGTGAATACAACCATTATTACCACCCGTTCGAATCCCCGTACCCAAATGAGTTTGATGTCACTAATTATATGCTAAGTGAGGGGAGTGAATTACGCTTTGATGATGTAACGATACAGTCAACCGTTTGTGAGTTAGGGTTAGCACCGAAACTTGTGTCTTCTGCTCCTTACCAGGGCGTTCTAAACTACGCATATCATTTTGACGCCGCGAAGTTTGCATTATTATTAGCACGTAACGTCAAAGAAAGATTTAACGTTAAACATTTAAAAGCAACGGTTGAGAACGTACAACTTGATGATACCGGTAATGTAAAAGCAGTAACGAGTGTCAATGGTGATACACTTGCTTTCGACTTTTTTGTTGATTGTACAGGTTTTGCATCGCTGCTTATTGATAAAGCGCTTAATGTACCCTTTGTTAGTAAGGCGGACGAATTACTAACGGATAAAGCGCTCGTTAAACAAGTGCTCCTTAACCCTAAACAAGGGATATTTCCATATACCAAAGCAACGGCACATCAGGCAGGTTGGATATGGGATATTCCGTTAACCACCCGACGTGGCACTGGCTTTGTCTATGCTAGCGAATTTATGAGTGAAGATGACGCATACCGTAAATATGCACACTACTTGGGTTTAGATGCAGATAAACTTGATGTCAGAAAAATCGACATGGAAGTAGGCTACAGAGAAGTGTCATGGTATAAAAATTGTGTGTGTTTAGGCCTTGCACAAGGATTTTTAGAGCCGCTTGAAGCGACTTCAATTTTATTAACCGATTTTACAGCAGATCTGCTTGCTAAAAACTTTCCAAAAAATCAATCTGATGCGGATGTGATGCGCGATGATTTCAATAAAGCTGTGACATATGCATGGGATAGAACGACGGATTTTATCAAGCTACATTATTGTATTTCTGATCGTCAAGATTCTGATTTTTGGTTAAAAAACCAATCATTGGCGCGCAGCTCTGAAGAACTTAAAACACGCTTAGCCAAATTTAAGATTAGACCACCGCACCGTCAGGATTTTTTTAGTCGCTTTGATCTTTTTGATGAAAAAAACTATCTCTATGTGCTGTACGGTATGCGCTACCCAACGTCTAAACCGCACTGTTCTGAGCAAGAGATCAAGCTAAGTCGTGAACTATTAGCACGTAACAAAGAGATGCTGTCAATGGCACAAGAAAAACTACTGTTAACGGATGAATGGTTAACTAAGTTGAAGCATGCGGCACGTTAATTTTACTTTAGAGGTTTTGTGGAAATTATAAATCCAGATAAAAAAATAGCGGTTTTTGATTATGATGAGTCATCACGCACCGAAGAACTCGCGTTTTTAACACAAGGGTTAGATCATTTATTTGCTCTGCCTGAAGTTCAAAACGTAGAAAATGTACCCGATGCATCAGGTGCGAGAGCACTTTCAACGGTACACTTAAGTGACCGTTTAAATCTTGTTAATTTTTTACAATTAAAGACAATGCCAATAGGACATTGGCTTTTTAATAGTATCAGTCAAGCTGCGTCCCAATTTGGATTAGGGAAAACTCGAAACATTCGCCAGTTTAAGTTTCATCGCACTTGGGCAAATAGAATAGAACAAGGTTGCAATACCATCGCACATCGACATGCCCAAAAAGATTGGGCTGCACCTCATGTGGTTGCAATCTTATACGTTGAATGTGCCCCAGGAAGTGCCGATTTAGTGTTTGTTGATGACGACTCAAATGTAATGCGAGCAGAGCATATCAGTCACTACAATGCAAAGTTGTGCACCAAAATTGCAAGTAAAGCAGCAAGATTAGTGGTCCATGATGCGACGTATTTACACGGCACGACAGAACATGCGCTTGATCAAACTAGATCTTGCATTATTTTTGAAGTAGGATTTCCACCATTAACATAACATTCATATTTTTTGGGCTTGTTTTTTACTAATGCAACCCATATAACGGTATAAACGCTGATTAATTGTTAGCAAAACTATTTATAATTATTAGAATTCCACTGGAGCAGTAAGATGACGGACGTAATAAAGCCACTTCATAATGTTGAACATAAAGATGTTAAAATTAAAAACGGTTTCAACACAGACCTAGTTAAAGATCAACACTTAGTACCAGTTGTGGCGCACGAATTTGCACGTGTAGCTAACGAATACCCAATTGTATTTGTAAAAAATAACGAAACTGAAGAATTCCAGCCAGTTGCAATGTTAGGTCTTGAGCCTGGTGAGAACCTATTTGTTAAAGATGGCAAATGGCAGGGTGCTTATCTTCCGCACGCACTTACGCGTTACCCGTTAGTACTGAGCAAGAACCCTGAAAATGAAGAGCAACTATTTGTTGGTATCAACGAATCTAGCGACCTTGTAAATAAAGAAGAAGGTAATGCACTTTTCGATGAGAAGGGCGAAGAAACAGACTACCTTAAGCGTCGCAAAGAAGGCTTAATTGCGTTTGTTGAATTCTCACAAGTTACTGCTGCGTTCACTAAGTTCTTAGCTGATAAAGAGCTACTTATCCCGCAAACACTAACGCTTGAAATTAAAGGCGAGAAGCGTGATATCAATGGTATCTACCTAATCGACGAGAAAAAGCTAAACGAGATGGCTGATGACGAGTTCCTAGAGCTTCGTAAGCGTGGTTACTTACCACCAATCTACTCGTTCTTAACATCAATGCCTCAAGTAAATCGTCTTGCACGTTTAAAAGCAGAGCAAGGTGCTTAATTTAACGGCTAAACGTTAAGTAAAAAAAGCGCCAGTTGGCGCTTTTTTTGTGTTTGTTGTTTGTTAATTTTCTTTATGTGTTTTCAGCATCGCGTACAGCTCGTCTTTTAGGTGTAAACGACGCATTTTTTGTTTTTCTAGGTATGCGTCAGAAGTATTTTCAACGCCTTCTTCAATGCGGATCACTTCGTGATCAAGATCGTGGTATTCCTTAAATAATTTAGAAAAGTGCGCATTAGTCATTTTTAATTCGCGAATTTCTTCATTAAACTCTGGAAACTCATGATGCATGTCGTGTTTTTCAATAAACATGGGTGTTATTCCTTATTGTGCACAGTTGATACAAGTTTGAACATAGGGTAATGCATGTAAACGCTCGCGTGATATTTCGCTCTCGCACTGGCTACAAATGCCATAATTATTGTTTTCTAAGCGCGAAATAGCGGCATTTACTTGTTGTAATTCCAATTTTGCCTCATGGCGAATGCCGTCGAGCACTTGGTCGTTTTCACTCTCTGTCGCTTGCTCTGCAAAGTCTTGCGAGCGACCTTTTTTAAAATCTGAACCAATCGCATTGATGCGTTTATTGAGTTCGATTTGTTTTTCTTTAAGCTCGATTAAAATTGCGTTTTTGTTCATAACGCCTCCTATTCTTTAATTATTAATCTACGCCGCTTTGATGGGATTGCGTTGATCTAGCGCAAAAAAATAACGCCTTTGTGCTGTTCATCGAAAATGCTTGAAATTGACGCGTTTGCCTTGCAAATTGAATAGAGTGTTTTGTTCTTTGTTGTTGCTTCTTGACTTAGACCACTAGGACTACAAAGCCACGCCGCGATCAAAAAAGCTTTGGATTTGAACAGAATTTAGACCACAAAGATCAATACGCTCTAAAAACAAAAGGAAAACAATAATGAACAAACGACTCGCAACTGCGTTTTTAACAGCGTTTTTATCTACTAGCGTGTTTGCATCCAGTGAACAGCCTTTCTCAATCGCCATTCACGGTGGAGCAGGCACGATAGACAAAAGTAAATTTACCCCTGAAAAGGAAGCGGCGTATCGCGCTAAACTGCAAGAAGCAGTAGAAGCAGGTTATAAAGTGCTTGAAAACGGTGGTGAGAGCTTAACGGCGGTCACTACAGCCATTAATATTTTAGAAAATTCGCCGTTTTTTAACGCCGGCATTGGTGCCGTTTACACTTATGATGGACACCATGAACTTGACGCATCAATTATGGATGGGCGCGACCGTCAAGCGGGTGCCGTTGCGGGTGTAAAGCACATTAAAAACCCAATCGATTTAGCACGGTTAGTAATGGAAGAGTCTGTACACGTGATGCTAAGCGGCAATGGCGCAGAACAATTTGCTAAGAAAAACGGCATGAGTTTAGTTAATAACAGTGTGTTCGACACCGAGCACCGATATAAAGCGCTAGAACGCGCTAAAAAGAAACTCAATAAAACAGAGAACTACCAAGCAAATCATCGTGCACTGCCTGAGCAATATAAAATGGGCACGGTCGGCGCTGTGGCGTTAGATAAACACGGTAACTTGGCAGCTGGTACGTCAACGGGTGGTATGACGGCAAAACGCTTTGGTCGTATTGGTGATTCGCCTGTGATTGGTGCGGGTACCTTTGCCGATAACCGTTCATGTGCGGTGTCTGCTACAGGCCATGGTGAATATTTCATCCGTTACAGTGTGGCGTCTGATATTTGTGCTCGTGTGCAGTATCAAGGCAAAACCATTCAGCAAGCCGGTGATGAAGTAATTCATGATGTACTTAAACCAATAGGGGGCACAGGTGGTGTAATTATTGTTGATAGTAAAGGTAATATTAGTCTGCCATTTAATACCAAAGGCATGTATCGCGCGTCAAAACTGGCAAATCAGCCTACCTATGTGGCAATTTTTAAAGACGAATAAAGGCATTTTTTAGGGTCTGTTGACCTTTCAAGTTTGTTTTTGCAGCAGTTTGATTGGGTTTTATACAAGGCAGAGGCTGCGTGGCATAGTTATTCTATGTGAGCCAGCCGATAACACAGTAGAAAAGCCAATCAAGCGCTGCCGAACGGTTCTTTTGAGCGC